>CAZQVV010000006.1:32249-46281 GCA_964596835.1 uncultured Thiohalophilus sp.
CGGCTGATCTGTTCGAGGATGTGTTTCTGGGCTGGTACTGGACATCAACATCAGCCGCCATCAGCCCGGATCATGCCGGGTATGTTCATGGTATGTCCGGCGCGCAAACTTTGCGCGGCCGCCACCATGTTGGCCAGCGCCTTTTCCACTTCCGGCCAGCCTCGGGTTTTGAGGCCGCAGTCGGGATTGACCCAGAGGCGTTCGGCGGGAATATGGGCGGCGGCTTTTTGCATCAGATCGATGATCTGCTCACGCTCCGGCACATTGGGTGAATGGATGTCATACACGCCGGGGCCGATTTCGTTGGGGTAGTCGAAGTGCTCGAAGGCGTCCAGCAGCTCCATGTTTGAGCGCGAGGTTTCGATGGTGATCACGTCGGCGTCCATTGCGGCGATGGCGGGCATAATGTCGTTAAACTCTGAGTAACACATATGGGTGTGGATCTGGGTTTCGTCGGCCACCCCCGAGGCGGTGATGCGAAAAGCACGCACCGCCCAGTCCAGATAAGTCTGCCATTCACTGCGGCGCAGGGGCAGGCCTTCGCGCAGGGCGGCTTCGTCGATCTGGATGATGCGAATGCCCGCCGCCTCCAGTTCCTGTACCTCCTCGCGCAGGGCCAGGGCGATTTGCAGACAGGTGTCGGCGCGGGGCTGATCGTCGCGCACGAACGACCAGTTAAGAATGGTCACCGGGCCGGTGAGCATACCTTTTACCGGCTTGTCGCTGAGGCTCTGGGCATAGCTTGCCCAGCTTACCGTCATCGGCTGCGGGCGGGCGATGTCGCCGTAGATCAGTGGGGGTTTGACGCAGCGCGAACCATAGGACTGCACCCAGCCGTACTCGGTGAAGGCAAAGCCGTCCAGTTGCTCGCCAAAATATTCCACCATATCGTTACGTTCCGGTTCGCCGTGTACCAGCACATCCAGACCGAGTTGTTGCTGTTTTTCAATCACCGAGGCAATCTGCGCCTGCATCTGTTCAACGTAATCGGCTTCGCTGATTTCGCCATTGCGCAGGGCGCGGCGGCAGTGACGGATTTCATCGGTCTGCGGGAAGGAGCCAATGGTGGTCGTCGGGTACAGCGGCAGTTTCAGCCAGGCCCGTTGTTGTTCGGCTCGCTGAGTATAGGGACGCTGACGCTGGGTCATGCTTTCGTCAATTTGGCTGAGATCTGTGCGCACATCATCCCGGTAGGTGAGGGGGGATTCCCGGCGGCTGCAAATGGCGGCGCGGGCCGTCTCCCATTTATTGCTCAGCGCGTCACGGCCAGCCACCAGTGCCTGTTTCAGAATCGCCAGTTCGCCGGTTTTCTGGCAGGCAAAGGCCAGCCAGGATTTTAGTTCAGGCTCCAGTCTGGTTTCCTGCTCGAGATCCACCGGCACATGCAGCAGCGAGCAGGACGGTGCGATCCAGAGGCGATCGCCCAAATGTTGCCGCGCCTGATCCAGATAGTTCAGGGCGGCGTCGAGATCCGTGCGCCAGACATTGCGCCCGTCGATGACGCCCAGTGAGAGTATCTTCCAGGTCGGAAGCCAGTTCAGTACATCGGTGAGCTGCTGCGGCGCACGTACGGCGTCGATATGTAGCCCGTCCACCGGCAACTGACAGGCGAGGCGGGCGTTTTCGCCCAGAGCCCCAAAGTAGCTGGCCAACAATATTTTCAGGCCGCTGCCCTGCAAGCGGTGGTAAACCGACTCAAAAGCCTGACGCCATTCGGGAGGCAGATCGAGTACCAGGATTGGCTCATCAATCTGTATCCACTCGACACCCTGCTGTTTCAGGCGATGCAGAATTTCTGCGTAAACTGGGAGCAGCTGCGTCAGTAATTCCAGCTTGTCGAACTCGCCTTCACGCACCTTGCCCAGCCACAGCCAGGACAGCGGCCCCAGAATCACCGGCTTGACGGTATAACCCAGGGCCTGCGCTTCGGCAACCTCGTCGAACAGTTTATCGCTGGCCAGAGAAAAGTCCTGTCCGGCATAGAACTCCGGCGTCATGTAGTGATAATTACTGTCAAACCATTTGGTCATTTCACAGGCGGCGGCCGGTTCGCCTGAGGGTGCGCGTCCCCGGGCCATGCGAAACATCGTGTCCAGTTCCACCTTGCCGCCGTGCCAGTTAAAGCGCGGCGGTACCGCACCGAGCAGGGCGCTCATATCCAGCACCTGATCGTAGAAAGAAAAATCCCCCACCGGGATCAGATCCAGCCCGGCCTCGGCCTGTATTTTCCAGTGCCGTGCGCGTAGTTCCCCGCCACAGTCTTTCAGTGCAGCGGCATCGATATCGCCACGCCAGTAGGCTTCCAGTGTTTTCTTAAGTTCGCGCCGCGCGCCGATGCGGGGAAAGCCGAGGTTATGGATCTTGATCATGCTGTGCTCCTGGATAAATACTCAATTCAGTCATTTGCGCGTAGTATCCGTCCGGGCTACTATTGAATCAATTTCACGTTTTTCACTAATATATTGAAAATAATTCATCATGTTTCTGGAGTTGCGTCATCTACGCTCGCTAAAAGTCATTGCTCGCAGCGTCACGCTGGCCCAGGCGGCCGACCAATTGCACCTCACGCCCTCGGCTCTGTCACACCAGATCCGGGCGATTGAAAACTATTTTGATGCGCCCCTGTTTCTGCGTCAGCACAAGCCCCTGCGTCTGACCCGTGCCGGAGAACGTCTGGTGGCGCTGGCTGAACAGGTGTTACCGGCGGTGGAACGCACTGAAAAAGAATTGCACAGCCTGGCTCAGGGCGAGAGTGGGCGCTTGCATATCACGATTGAATGTCACGCCTGTTTCGAGTGGCTGCTGCCAACGCTGGAGCGTTACCGGCGAGACTGGCCGGACGTGGAAGTGGATATTCGTTTGGGCATGAGTTTCACGCCGCTTCCTGCGCTGACCCGGGGCGAGATCGATCTGGTCATCAGCTCCGATGCGGTGAGCACCGTCGGGGTGCGTTTCGAGGAAATGTTCGCCTACGAGGCACGCCTGGCGCTGGCTCAGGATCACCCGCTGGCAGGCAGGGCGTATGTGGACGCGGAGGATCTGGCTGATGAAACGCTGATTACCTACCCGGTGGAACGTACGCGTCTGGATGTGTTCCGGCATTTTCTGCAACCGGCAGGGATCGAACCGGCCGCCGTGCGCCAGGCCGAACTGACCAGTATGATTCTGCAACTGGTCGCGGTGCGTCAGGGGGTGGCGGTGTTGCCTGACTGGGCGTTACGTGAAGTCGCCGCCAGCGGACGGCTGGCGACCTGCGCCCTGGGTTCCGAGGGGATGCACGGGATGCTCTATGCCGCCGTGCGTGAGCAGGATGTGGATCTGCCTTATGTGACTGCATTCATCAACCTGGCTCGCAGACTTAACTCCCCGTACATCACATAAAATAACTTTTAAGATACACAAAAAGAATTTACGTCTGACCTTGAAGCATAATCGTCGCCCTGCCCGCCACCAGGATCCGACTGCCCTCGCGTAAACTGAATTCATAAATAAAATGCCGGTTGTCGCCTAATAACCGTCTGGCTTCGACGAGCAGGGGGGGGGCAATATCATGCAACCAGTCGGTGTGCATCTCTATATGCCGCAGCGCGGCCAGATAACCGGGCGCTGCTTTTTCACCGCGCTGGCGAGCCAGCAGGCCACCGTGAATCGCTATTGCCTGGGCGCCGTATTCAATACCGTGGATGGCTGACAAACCGGTGGTGTCCCGCAACGGGTTGTTCGTCTGCCGATGGCTGTTTGTCTGGCACTGGATCTGTTCTTCGTCCCACGCCAGCAGCTTGTCGATCAGGCACATTGAACCCGCATGTGGAATCAGCGCACACAGGGCGTCACGATCGGTTAGCACGGCATCACCTCAAGATGAAGCTGCTGGCCATGCATAGCAGGGAGTGTCACCTGCCCAGCGGTATGTCGTGCCAGGAGCTGCAGCAACGGCAGGACTCGTGCCGCGGGGTTACCGGTGCGCAGAGCTTCCAGCCCGGCGGCATCCATCTGGCTAAGTGGTTGCGTGTCACTGTTGAGCGTAATCTCGATCTGCGTATGCGGTGACTGTACGGGATCCGGGCTCAACAGCAGTGCCACAGCGAATGCAGCCGGGAGGGGTCGGCACGGATGCAGGGTGGGTGGTGGGGGCATGTCATAGGCCACCAGCAGGACATGCCGACCTTCGACACTGACCAGGGTTGCCGCTTCCAGCAGGCCAGCACTAAAACTGGCGTCAAAGGCCGACAAACTGGTGGCGGGGGCATGAGAACGGCTGGCGATGGACCAGTATCCGGCGGGGGCATTGTGCACCGAGTTGTGAAAATCCGTTGGCGAGATCGGTTTGCCCGGCAGGCACAGGGCGTTCAGGATGCGGTCCAGCACATCCAGATCTCCACTGGCGCAGGCAAATACCGCCGCCAGATCCGTGGCTGGCGTAGCGCTTTGTTGCAGGGCATCCTGGGCACATTGCAGGGCCAGCTTGATAAGCGGCGTGGTGCGGCGCCGCTCATTAGCGGGCAGCAGTGCCGGGGCCATCTGTGGCAATGCGGCGGTCAGGTCGAAAGCCGCACGACCCTGCAGCACAGTCTGTGCAGCCTGCCAGTCCGGCAGGCCCGGACCGGTAACACCGACTGCCATAATACCAAGTTTCATGTACCAGTCCGCCCGATGATCAGACTGGCATTGCTACCGCCAAACCCGAGCGAGTTGCTCATCACCCGCTTGACCGTCTGCTGTGCCGGTTCAAGCACAATGGGTGAACGGATAGCCGTATCAACCTGCCGGGTGTTGAGGCTGGCAGGGAGTAGCCCATCCTCAATCGCGATACAGGCGAAGGCCACCTCCAGGATCCCGGCTGCGCCGAGCGTATGGCCGGTAAAACCCTTGGTGGAGGAACAGGGCACCCGCCCATGAAACAGTCGGAACACGGCTTTGTCCTCGGCACGATCGTTGGCTGGGGTGGCGGTGCCATGCAGGTTGATGTAATCAATCTGTTCTGTTGCCAGGCCGGCCTGCGCCAGGGCCTGCTGCATGGCCAGCAATGCCCCGTCTCCGTCCGGGTGGGGCGAGGATATGTGGCAGGCGTCACTGCTCTCGCCATAACCAAGCAGGGCAAGTTCCGCCGTATCATCAGTGCGCTCCAGCAGGGCAAAGCCCGCTGCCTCACCGAGGTTGATCCCGTCACGCTGCTGATCCGCCGGCCGACAGGGCGAAGACGAAACCAGTTGCAAGGCATGGAAGCCGTACAGGGTCATCTGGCACAGACTGTCCACCCCGCCGACGACCGCCGCATCGCACAGGCCAGCTTGCAGATAGCGGGATGCGCTGGCAAACGCCTTGGCGCTGGAAGAACAGGCGGTGGAGATCACCTGGGCGGGTCCTTCGAGTCCGAGTATCCGGCGGGTGAAGTCTGCCACCGAAAAGGTATCCTGGGTCGTGCGGTAGTGATAACCGGCAGGTAATTCGCCCCGCAGGTTGCGTTTGGCATAGGCCTGTTCCGACTGTTCGACACCGGAGGTGGAGGTCCCCAGAAATATCCCGATCCGATGTTTGCCGTAACGCTGGCGCGCACGGGCCACGGCATCCATGAAGCCGTCCTGTTCCAGGCCCAACAGGGCCAGACGATTATTGCGGCAATCATAGTCAGCCAGCCGGCCGGTGATCGGCGTGTGTTGCAACCCCTCGACCCGACCAATCCAGGTATCCAGTTCCACATGGGGAAAATCACAGGGCCGCAACCCCCCCCGGTTATCGAATAAGGCCTGGCGTTGTGCGTGCAGCCCGTTCCCCAGGCAGGAGGTGGCGGTGCAGGTGCGGATCCGGACTGGCTGTCGCATGGGATCGTTCAGAATTCGGGTTGCGGCCGGGCGATCAGCCAGGCCAGGAAAAAGGCACTGATCACGCCGGTGGTGACCGTGATCCCGATATAGTGGAGCACCGGGATCGCAGATGTGGCAAGCATACCAAACACGGCGGCGGTGGAGATACTGCAGACCAGCAGGGCGTGGGTGGTGAGGCGATCATCGGCACGGCTGCTGTGCCTGGAGAAGAACAGGCTGTAGTCCAGACCGATACCGGCAACCAGTAGCAACGAGACGAGATGAAACAGGTTCAGCTTCTCGCCCAGGCCAAGGGGAACCGCCGCCGCCAGCATCACCGCCATGCCGACCGGAACGAGTACCCGCCACAGGCGGTGGGGATCACGCAGGCCCAGCCAGAGCACGAGAACAATCACCGCGGTCGCCCAGCTGATACGTTGCAATGTTTCGCGCCGGAACCGGTTGACCAGGTTACTGGCCGATCGGCGGACGTCAATGAAACGCACGCCGGGGAGGCCGTCGGCCAGGTGCTGCAGGGCGACCGGATCCTCGACGCCTGCCAGGCGAACCAGCCCGGTCATTCTGCCGTCGTGGCTGAAAACCAGGTTGTCCAGTTGCAGGGCCAGCCCGCTCTGGCGCAATTGCGTGGCCTGCAGGAAGGGCAGGTTCCGGGACGCGGCGACATCCTGCACAAACGGTTTAAACAACCCCGCCTTGAAGGGCAGATCCGCCAGCGCTGCGACAAGATGCTGTTGCAGCGTAGCCGAATCAGGCAAGGCGGCCTGTCGTGCGGCTTGTTGTTGTTCGCTGGGCAGGAGCCTGGCTGCCATCATGAAATCCTGCACGGCGTGATCGGTAACCGCGGCCTGTAATCGCGGTCGCAGTGTTTCCTCCCGTTGCAGCAGGGTTTCAAGGCGGTCTGCCTCAACGGTCAGGAGATAGCGGTTTTCAGGCGCCCCCAGCTGGGATCGCAATACCCGATCCTGCTGACGCAGGTTGGACGGAATCGGGCTCAAATCGGCAATGTCCTCCGACCAGTAGTCCTGGGTTCTGGCCAGCAACAGCATCACCAGTACCGTACCGGCAATAGTCAGGGCAAGCAACCAACGCGGGCTACGGCGGGTCAAGATGCTCGCCAGTGCCGTGAGCCGCATGGGTCGGGCCGGTATGCTTATCATCAGTGCCGGCAACAGGCTGCGGGTGAGCAGGGCCGCACTGGCCAGACCGGCAATGGAAAACACGCCCAGTTGTGCCAGACCGGTAAAGCCGGTGAAGGTCATGGCCACATAACCGAGAACCGTAGTAGCGGCACCGAGACGCAGGGTCGGCCAGATCCTGCGCAGGGTGGTGGACAGGTTTTCACCGGCGTGGTTGTGACTGAGCAGATGGACTGGATAGTCGACCGCCACACCCAGTATCGTTACGCCGAAGGCCAGCGCAATACCATGCACGCTGCCAAACAACAGCGAGACCGTGGCCGTGGCAAACAGCAGGCCGCCCAGCAGGGGGATGGTGGACAGCAGCAGGCGCCGCAGAGAACGATAGACCCAGAGGATAAACAACAGCGTGAAGCCGCCGGCCCAGAGTGACAGGCGCCGGCTTTCCGCGCGGATCCGGTCACGGATCTGCAGGGCGATATAGGGCGCGCCGGCCAGTTGCAGTCGGATGTTGGCGTTCGGTGCAGCCTGTTGCAGGTCGCTCGCAATTTGATCCATGACGGCCTGCTGGGCAGCCAGATCCAGGCCCCTGGCGTGGGTTTCGGCTACCAGTAAGGCACGCTGTCGGCCGGGGGAGAACCAGACACCCTTGAAGTAGTTGAGTCCCGCGGTCTCGCGACCGAGGGTATTTAAAATCTCGGGCAAGGCTGCGGTGGGATCCGCCGGCAGCAGTCGCCGGGTCACAATAGACAGCGGTGAAGCCAGTTCACGCAGACGTTGCTGCAGGGCGGCGTGCAATGACGGCACGGAAAAATAATCCCTGTCCACGCGGGGATCGAGCAGATAACGGTAGCGAAACAGCAGCTTGCGGCCTGCTTCATCGAGCCAGCTGGCGCCGTTCATGACCGTAACAAAACGATCGCTACGTCGTAGCGCAGCAGCCAGGCGGGTGCTGATCGCAGCAAGCTTCTTCGCTGAGTCACCTGCCAGCGCCAGCAGCCAGATACGTGCGGCAGGGCCTTCCATGAGTTGTGTTATGAGGGGATCCGGCTGGCGGGTCTGCGCGGTGGGCATGAATACGGACATGTCCGAACTGACGGTGGTACGTTGCAGGACCTGGTAGCCGGCCAGCAGCATCAGCAAGAACCAGAATAGAAGGATGGCGACGCGGGAGTCAGTCATTCTGTCCAGCGCCGACAAGCGGACTTAGATGCATGATCGACCAGTCCCCATTCGTCTCGTGGATCTCGACCTGCTCAATGGCATCGTCCCTGCCCCGGATCTGGATGAAGTCGAGATACGCAACCAGTTCAGCGGCGCGGGGTTCAAGGCGTAGCTGCCACTGCCGGGGGCTGCCCGAGAAGGCAACCTTGTAATAGGTTTCCAGTGTTGCCAGGTCGCCGGCCAGAGTGGCGCGCAAAGCGGCAATAAAGGCGCGCAGCAATGGCAGGCGATCAAGCTGAAAGTGTTTTTTGTCGGCTCCGCTTTCGAGTAATACTGTGTCACCGCGGATTTCAAAGCGCTGTTGATCCGGTATTTGTTCTTCCTTGATCACCGTGTCCGGCGGTCGGTAGCGCAGTACGCCGCTCTGCTCCATGGGGTCATCGAGAAAACTGAAATTTTTTTCCTCCACGTAACGCTGATCGGATGGCGGGGCAACGGCAAGTGCGTCGAAGACCTGCACCAGCCCGGCTGGCGCAGCCGGTACCGGCAGGGGGAGTAGCAGGCCGGCGAGTAGCAGCCAGCGACTAGGCATCATGCCAGAATTCATAAAAGTTAAACCAGTTGTACGGCGCCTGGCGGGTGTAATGGGCCAGGCGTTTGGCATAGTGGCAGGTCAGGTTTTCGATCTTCGGCTGACGATTGGCGCGTTCAACGTTCGGCGCTTCGGTCAGCAGTTCGAAGTGGATATCGTAGCGCCGGCCCTTTTGGTACAGGCCATAAAACAGGATCACCGGCACATTCAGGGTGACCGCCAGCAGCAGCGGGCCGGTCGGGAAAGTGGCGGGCGCACCCAGAAACTCACACTTCATCTGGCGATCGTTTTCCGCAACGCGATCTCCCAGAATGCCAATCAGGAAGCCCTGATCCAGCGATTCCTTGACCTGCAGTAACGTTTCGGGCCGTCCCAGGGGGATGACGGTGTTTGCGACTTCGGGACTGAGTACGTCCAGTATACGCGTAATGGTTTCATTGTGGTCCGCATACATCAGTACCTTGAGAGGAAAATGGTGGGTATGCACCGCCAGGGCACGCAACAGTTCAAAACTGCCCAGATGTGAGCCGAGCAGAATGCAGCCCTGACCGGCGGCAACCTTGGTATGCGGAATATCGGCATCATGAATATGAATGTCCAGCAGATGTTCCTGGCCGGTCAGCAGGTACACCCGATCCAGAATTGTAGAGGCAAAGGAGTGAATATGGCGAAACTGGTCAACGACAGTGGGTTTGTGATCGAGCGAGCGACGCAGGTACTGGCGCGATGCCCGGCGGGCGTGGCTTGAAAACAAAAAGAAATAGAGAGTGATGGGATGCAGCAGCAGGCGGGTAACGGGTCGCCCCAGGTGCAAGGCGATCCAGCGGATCAGACTGATCCAGAAGGCCGAGCTGCGTTCCGGTTGGCTGAACCATGCCCTGCTCATGATGGACCGAGTTGCAGTTCACCCTGGGCGATGACCGATCCCTCCCAGCGGCAGATAAAGCGGATTTTGCCCTGGTTTTCTTTGAGTTCGATCTGCACGGTCTGTTCCGGCAGAAGAGCCTGTAAAAACTTGACCTGGGAGAAACCGCATAGCCTGCAATCGGGTCGCCAGATGTAAAGGGCCAGTCGGATCTGCTCCAGCAACATCACGCCGGGCACCACCGGATGACCCGGAAAATGACCGGGCAGGCTGGGGTGGTTACAGGAAATACGGGTCTGCCGGATGAAAGTCATTTGCCAGTGACCTGCTGTTCGAAGAAGTTCAGCAGGCTGTCGCGGGGTAACTTGCCGGTTGCATTACGGGGCAAGGCCGACACCTTGAGCAACGGGCGGGGCAGAAATACGGGATCGATGTGGTCCGCCAGTGCCGCCAGGATGCGGGCCTCGACTGTGTTGGGGGCTACAACCAGGGCGGCCAGCCGGTGGGTAGTTCCGGTTGGCGGATCCGGGTCGAAAAAGGCACCGTCGAGCACACCGGGTACCGCGTTCAGCCTGGAATTAAGATCACTGAGCGACCCTCGTTTGCCGGCCAGGTTAATGAGATCTGAATGCCGGCCCAGCAACTGAAAGTGGTTTTGGCCGGTGATGCGAATGACATCGGCCAGCTTAACTTTCTCGTCCAGATGATCAGCCATCACGTAACAGTGCCGGTCTCGAAGGGAGATCCGGAAGTCATCGTACAGTTGCCAGTCCTCATTTTGGAGGGTGTGACGTGAGGCTAGCGCGCCGGCCTCGGTGCAGCCATAGATTTCACGTACCGGTGCCCTGAATTGGGTTTCGGCCATTGCTGCGAGCGTTTTGTCCAGCGGTGCCGTGGCGGAAATAATTTGTTCCATTTGCGGCCACGCCAGCCTGGCGCGGATGCAGGCACGAAGATGGATTGGGGTGGTAACCAGTACCCGCCGGCCCGGGCAGCGTGCCAGGGCGAGGCGGATGTCTTCCGGATAGAATGGACGACCACCATGCACACGGGCTCCGCTTCGCAGGGGCAGCATCACGCTCGTTTCCAGTCCATACATGTGCTGGGGCGGGACGGTGGCCACGATGCAGTGATCAGGGCCGAAGGCAAAGCGTCGCATAGCAAGTCGGGCGCCATGCACAAGACTGCCCCAGGTCTTGGGATTGGGTCGGGCCTTGCCGGTGCTGCCGGAAGTGAACACGATGGTCGCGATATGTTTCGAACTGATCGCCACTTCGACCGGTCGGATCGGTCGATCGATCGGGAAATCGTGGCAATTCAGTACCTCGGCATTGATCTGCGGCAGCACGTCATCCGCGAGGCAAAAGCTGTCCGGGTAGTCGCTCAGGACTTCACGAATCACCCCCGGCGCCCGATTGGGCGGCAGCAGGACCGTTATGCCCTTGAGCTGGCCGGCGATGAAACCGAGAATAAAATGGCTGCGTTGCTCACACAGCAGGACCATGTATTTCGCGTCGGGCAAGTAGTCGGCCCAGTCGCTGGCGCGTGACAGGGCTTCAGTGTAGCCCAGCGTTCCGTCGGCCAGTACCAGCCAGGTTGAGGCAGTATTACCGGCTTGCGCCATGGCTAACGGGATCATGAGTTACGTAATGCCAGGAGTTGCCGGAATTCTACCTGTCGGAGATTACGGATGAACTGGAAAAAGCTGTAATCCACATACGGCTTCAATACCCGCCGCCGGATCCGGAACTCCACAACGAACATCAGCCCGATCAGGGCATAGCTGATGAGGTTGCCGAACCACGACCAGGTTTGGAACGAGGTGGACACTGACAGCCACAGGAAGAGAGTGATCATCAGTAAAAAAAATCCTGACCAGGCAACCGTCGCCCAGCGGCAATAGTGCAACACGGGTTGCGGGGTGTCTTTGGCGATGATGATCGCAAAGCGGCTGATTAGCGGGGTGGAGCCGGGTACCAGCGACGTGCTGAACAGCAAAAACAGCAGGCCGAATATCACCACCGGCTGCAACTGGAGCAGAAGTTCCACATGGTGGGGTGCAACGAGTACCAGCAGCATTGCGATGAGCGCAAGGTCGAACGCCAGCCAATCCGGTCGTTGCCTGCGCCACAGGCGGATTCCGATCGGCAGGAACAACAATAGCGCCAGATAATAAACCGCCCAGACCGCCTGTCCGTACTGTATCCCCAGATGGACGATGAGCGGATAGGCGAGTAATAAGGGAATAGTGAAAACAGGCATGGCGATGGTTACAGTTTACGGCTGTCCTCGATATGTCGGCTCAGGGCGCGTAAAGATGAAAAAATCTGCTGGTTGTTTTCGCCATCGGATTTGATCTGGAAACCGTAGCGTTGTGAAATCGCCAGCGACAGTTCCAGGGCATCGATGGAATCCAGCCCCAGCCCTTCGCGGAACAAGGGGGCTTCAGCATCAATATCGGCAACCGTTACCTCCTCCAGGTTGAGGTTGTCAATGATCAGTTCGGCGACTTCGTTTTCCAGCGGTGACATCAAGGGTCTCTTTTGTGGTTGGCAGTATTGGATCAGACTGTCGTTGCGCATCTGGCAATGATTGGCGGCGGCATCGAAGAGCTGTCGGACACGCTGTTTGCGGCCCGATTCATCAGCATAATAATCTTTCAATACCGGATGGGGTGCCTGAGTGAAGCGGGAAGTTTCGTCAGGCATAGTTATGTTAAATTTGTACTTATCTGTTATAAGTTATTGACTCAATTGAACAATAATTCAGGTCCGGTCCGGGACAGCCCATCACGCTCGTGCAATAATGGTGCTTGCACGTTTTATCATCACGCCGATTCAACCCCGAAATCTCCTTTTGGATGCGCTATATGTCACACCCACCATTTTATTATAATATAGAATATCATGCTTGTAAGGCATGGGGGAACCTGCGGCAGGAAGAGAATCTGTTCGCCCTGCTCCATTTCGGTCCGCAGGATCGGGTGGGTGAAAGCCATCCGGCGGAGATTCAGCTGGGGTTGCCGCTACCTGGCGAAGATTGGCTGGAAGTCTGGCGCAGTACCGAGTCCCTGCAGATAAATGCCGAAGCCCAGGGCCTGGAACGCTATCGCGCCTTTTGTCTGGGTCGGTACCAGGCCATTGACAGCTGGAACTTCGTGAGCGAGCAATTGCCGGTCGCCACGGCCATCGGTAGCCGGGCGGAAGGGCGGTTGATTTATTTCCTGGCCGCCCGTCAACCGGGTATCCAGATCGAAAATCCCCGTCAGGTCAGCGCCTTTCACTATCCACCACAATACGGTCCCAAAAGTCCGGGTTTTTCCCGCGCCACAGTAAAAAACTGGGGCGGTAGCCGGCACCTGTATATTTCGGGCACCGCCAGTATTGTCGGGCATGAAACACGCCACGCGGGCGAATGCCTGTCGCAATTGCGTGAAAGTCTGGAAAATATCCATGCCGTCATTGAGCAGGCGCATCACCTGCATGGCATGGCCTGTAAAACGATTGCGGATCTGGATGTGCTACGGATTTATATTCGTGATCCCGTCATGGCAGAAGACAGTCTTGCGCAGCTGCGTGAGTTGGCGGGGCCGACCTGCCGCCTGCAACTTGTGCAGGGAGATATCTGCCGCCAGGATCTGCTTCTGGAACTGGAAGGGCTTTATACAGGGCAGCCGGCAGAAGAATAACGAAGCAGAGGTCGACAGAATGAAACATGCACTGGTTACCGGCGGCAGCGGCGATATCGGGGCCGCCATTTGCCGGCAGCTCGCGGCAGCGGGGCTGCATGTTTATGTACATGCCAACCGCCATCCGGACAGGGCGGCGCAGGTGGTGGCGGAGATCGACGCGGCGGGAGGCTCGGCATGTGCCGTCTGTTTTGACGTTACCAATGAAGCACGGACTCGTCAGGTTCTGGAAGACCTGTTAACCGACGGTCCCGTCCAGGTGGTGGTGAACAATGCCGGCTTGCATGACGACGCCATCATGGCCGGGATGAACGAACAGCAATGGCGTCGTGTCATCGAGGTTTGTCTGAACGGTTTTTATCATGTCACCCAGCCCCTGCTGCTGCCAATGATGGTGACCCGTTGGGGGCGCATCATCAACATATCATCCATTGCCGGTGTGATGGGCAACCGCGGCCAGACCAACTATGCGGCTGCCAAAGCCGGCCTGATTGGAGCCACCAGGTCCCTGGCCAGGGAAATTGCTTCGCGAGGCGTGACTGTCAACGCCGTGGCTCCGGGGATCATTGCTGGCCAGATGAGCGAAGGTGCGTTTGATACAGCGACCATCAAGCAACTGGTGCCCATGCAGCGTGCCGGCAGCAGTGAGGAAGTGGCGGCGCTGGTGACCTTCCTGGCCTCTGAGGTGGCCGGTTATATATCCGGTCAGGTGATCGGCATCAACGGTGCCATGATCTGAAAAGATCTGAAAAGATCTGAAAA
>CAZQVV010000006.1:46381-47915 GCA_964596835.1 uncultured Thiohalophilus sp.
GATCTGAAAAGATCTGAAAAGATCTGAAAAACCTGGCGCAATACCGGCTGCAGTGAACCCTGCCGCTCAGCTGATACGGGCCAGCATATGTTTGTTGCGGGTCCATGTGGCCCAGATTTTTCCGGTGTAATACCAGTGCAGGTGAAAAGCTTCCTTCAGCAGGTGTCGGAGGATTTTCGTACCCGGCTGCCAGTCGTCTTCTGCCGCACACAAGACAGCCTGAATGCCGAAGCCGCTGGCCAGGGTATGGCAGCGGGCCAGATGGTAACGGTTACTAACAATCGCGATACGGGATCCCTGCTGCGTCAACATCTCCTTGGTGTGGTGCAGGTTTTCAAGCGTGTTACGCGAGCGTTCTTCCAGTTGCACACGTTCACTGGCGATCCCCTTGTCTTTCAGATATTGTTTGCCGGCCGCCGCTTCACTGCGTGTGGCCTGACCAGTGATGCCGCCCAGAATCAGTGCCCGGCGCCGGGGTGTCTGCTGCAGCAGGATAGAGGCCCGCTCCAGTCGGGCGCGGTAACCCGTCGACGGCTGGTTGGCCTGCAGTTGCATGCCCGGGATCAGGAGCAGATCCACATCATCCACCCTGGTGTCAGCCTGGCGTGCCGTGCGTAACACTTGCCGGCCGGTCAGCAGCAAGCTGATGCCACCGCTCAGTACAATCAATAGAGACGACAGCAGTAGCATGGCATACCCGCCCAGCCCGGCTTGGGCGGTGTGGTCGTCGCGGCGCCGGGGTCGCAGCCAGGCCCGATACAGACCGGGCAGGTTCAGGCCATGAAGAATGAGATCCCATGCCACCATACGCGTGATCAGCGTAATGTCGCGAACGCCGCGAAAGTGACTGGGTCGGGCATTGTCAGCGTAGATAGCGGCAATGGGTACCGGCAGGCTGTAAAAACCCCGGTGTGCCGCCTTGATCAACACCTCACTTTCGAACACGAAACTTTTGTCGCGGCCGATAGCGGGTGACCATTGCCGCAGCAGGTCGGTTGGATACAGCCGGAAGCCGGACTGGCTGTCGGCGATGTAATAGCCCGCAGCCCAGGAGATCCAGAAGTTGGCGATTTTGTTGGCACAGTAACGTTTGGCCGGGATGTCGGCCTTGTTGGCCAGACGGGCACCGATAATGATATGGCCGGGATGGTGGTGGAATTTTTCCACCAGCCGGGGAATGTCCCCAGACGAATGTTGGCCGTCACCATCGAGAGTGATGACGGCTTCGGCCTGGTGTTGCAGGGCTTCCTGCATGCCGTGCCAGAGACTGGCGGCTTTGCCCTGGTTGGTGGTGTGCCGGATCAGGGTGACGGGCAGGTTGCCGAGCGCGGTGGCCGTGTCATCCGTGGATCCGTCATCAACCACGATGACCCGCGGGCACTGGGCCAAAGCCCGTTCGGCAACGTCATGGATCGTCGCGGCCTCGTTATAGGCGGGAATAACGATCGCCAGGTTGCCATCGAGAGTGGACGCCAAGGTCATTCAGGTTTGCTCGTTACAGGCTGTAAATAACGGTGGATGGAAAAAGTACAGA
>CAZQVV010000007.1:0-44093 GCA_964596835.1 uncultured Thiohalophilus sp.
ACGGGGATTAATAAAAAAACATTAACTGGTTATGCACTTATGACTTGAATTCAGGGGTGATGAATTTCGTCGAAGCAAAGGAACTACACCCATATCTTATACATAAGCCAAATTTAACGCTTGTATAATGGCATTCTTAAAAGCAATGCGTTTTATAACAACTTCTAAGCTATTGATTTTCTGTCGTAACAAAAGAACCACACCCAAATCAATTCAAATATCTCCAAACAGAGAAACTTACAATATTGTAAAAGGATTATATGTTGCTGCATTAACGTTTTATGGGAAATGTTTTACGAGATGCGAAGGCAGAAGGGTGAAGATGGAGAAATGCCACCGCCGTTATCCCGCTATCCTCATACTCCGAAAATAATTCACGCCACTATAACTCTGTTCGCCTTTGCATTGCCTTTCTCCATTAACGAAAAAAGGCGCACGATATATCAAGTCCTAACAAACAGGCAGGGCGCGGTTAATTTTACGCTTACCAAGCTACCTGCAAACGATGGAAAACAAGGGATATAATCCTCTGGTTGCTATTCAAATCGCGCTTGCGGGTGAAGTCGACTTGAAGGGGTGAGTGGTTACTTTTGCTGAATAGATACGATTTGGGTAACTACACACCCCACACATCATTAATTTTACCGGCCAATGCCATTTGAATGGAAATCAGTAGGCTATATTCTTTATTGGCCATTCTCAAATCAGGCGCCTCAAGCCGCCCTGAATTTACTCAACACTCCGGACTTGCTGGATCGGGTGCAATATTAATTTTGTGGTATCCGCTTTAGTTGTGGCTTTGGGCAAACAGGGCCGCAGCATGGTTATGACCTGTTCCGCCGTGGCGCGATAGCCGGTGAGTTTGCCGCCATATAAACTCAATAGCGCAGGTGAACTCATATGCAACACGGTATCCCGGGGTCGGTTGAAGAAACTGCCTTTCGCTTTGGGTAACACACGCACCCCGGCGAAGGCGTCGATGATGTTCGTTCCCCCATGAGGAAAATAATAACGATAAACGGCCTGTAAATAACGTATTTCTTCTTCCGTGGGACTGACTGCATCTGGCTCACCTTGAAAACAGGTTTCCGTAGTGCCCACCAGGGTCTTACCTTGCCAGGGCATGACAAACACGGCGCGTTTGTCAGTGGGCGCTTCGACATAATAAATCGCCGAGGGCGCAGGCGCATCCAGTAACACATGCGCACCCTGCACCAGATCCACCTCCAGCCGGGACGACTGCGGTGCAATTCTTTCCAGTACTATATTCACCCACGGTCCGGCGGCATTCACCAGGGCATGACAACTGAGCTGTTTTTCTCCGTGCCTATCCCGGTAACGAACCTGATAAATATTATCTTCATAGCCTGCCGAAATAACTTCTGCCGGGCAAAGTAGTTTTGCACCCAGTTCAATCGCTGACCGCATGACTGCGCGAGTCAGGGCGGCGTCATCGGTTTGGGCATCCCAGTACTGGTATAGCGCAGACAGATTTTCAGTCTGCAAGCCGTCGTAAGACAAGCACTGTGTTTTGGAAAAATGTTTGAAACGAGCCAGTGGTTTTAATCCGCCCAGCAGCGCATACACGCTCAGTCCCAGCCGGATTTGCCAGGATTTTCGGGTACTGTTTTTATAAACGGGAATATGGAATGCAACCGGCCTGACCAGGGCGGGGGCGATACGCAAAAGGATCGCTCGCTCCCGAAGCGCTTTTCTCACCAGGCCAAACTGGGCCGTTTCAAGATAACGCAGCCCCCCATGAATCAGTTTACTCGAACGGCTTGAGGTTGCCGACGCAAGGGCCTCTTTCTCTAACAGTAAAACCCGGTAACCGGCTGCGGCCGCCGCCTGCGCCACCCCCACACCCTGAATACCGCCGCCGATGATCAAGATGTCGTAATCGACTTTGTTCACACTCTGGCATCCTCCTGCAAGTTGGCCAGCATCTCGCCGATGGCGAAGGTCTCAACCAGATCCACCCCCCGGCCAAGCACTGTTCGCGCTCTCCTGACATCGGTGCATTCATACACGGCCAGATGTGACCCTGGCACCTGCAAAGAACCTTCGGGAGGCAGGCTTTCAATATCACAAAACAGGTATTCCGGCTTCAATGCCTGCACCCGCAGCTGACTCAGGGTATGCCAGTCATCGGCCACCACCGCAATGGGTTGGCGACCCCGTTCGCGTACTTTTTCCAGCACCGAAAGGGAATAGGAAATCATCACGCATTGCCCCAGCACGGGTTGCAGATCAGTCAGCACTTTCGCCAGCATTCCGTTCTCATCAAAGTGGGCAAGGCTGATGCGTTTGAGTTCAATGAACGCCGTGATACGAGGATAGGTCTGCAACAGATCGGTGAGATCCTTTAATCGGGAAAGGGGTTCTTTACGGTTCGGGTGGTCAGGCTGCGCCGGGCCACGAACCGAAAAAGTTCGCGCTTCCCGCCAGCCATAATCGTGCAGCGCGCCGGATCGGTGGCACAAGCGTCGCAGATCCCGGTCATGAAACAGCACAGCGACACCATCGGCGGTCAGTTGCACATCTACTTCAATAAAGTGAGCACCGGCAGTAATGGCGGCCATAATACCCGCAAGTGTGTTTTCGGGGTAGTGGTGAGGATAGCCACGATGGGCGATCAATTTGTCAGCCACTGAAATCAAATCATTCACCTCACTAAACTCTGGTATACTCATGGGCCGCGTTTTTATAGCCCAATTATCATGCTCCAGCACCTTTCCACTATCCAGATCATTTCCGTTGCTATCCTGCCGACGTTATTTGCCATTATCGTGCATGAGGTCGCTCATGGTTGGGTGGCCAAACAGTTGGGTGACCACACAGCCGATATGCTTGGGCGTCTGACCCTGAATCCGATCAAGCATATTGATCCCGTCGGTACCCTGCTGGTACCGATTATCATGATCGCCACCCTCGGCATCGCCTTTGGTTGGGCCAAACCGGTACCCATCGATTACCGCAATCTGCATAACCCAAAACGCGACATGGTGCTGGTCGCCGCAGCCGGGCCGGCGTCCAATTTGCTCATGGCCCTGGCCTGGGCGCTGATCGCCAAGATGGCCATGCTCCTGCCTGCCAGCATGCTGTTTGTTTCACAGCCGCTGATCTACATGGGTAGCATCGGGATTCTGATCAATGTGCTGCTGATGGTATTCAATCTCATTCCCCTGCCGCCGCTGGATGGCGGGCGTGTGGCCGTCGGTCTGCTGCCGTCAAACTTGAGCCACTCACTAAGTAAACTGGAACCCTACGGCCTGTTCATCATCCTTGCCTTGTTCGCCACCGGTTTCCTGTCGAAACTTATCTGGCCGGCTATCTCGCTTGTTTCCGGCGCCATCCAGACCCTTGTCGGTCTGTAACATCCCGGGGATCCGGAATCTCAGGCCAGAGTCAGCCGGTGTAGCGAAACAAAATGCTGGTTCTCGTCAAACTCCAGTTCAAATAGCCCCGACACCCCGGCATGGCTCAGATAGGGGCGCAGAATAGCCGCAGGAAAACGCAGTTTCTGACCGTCCAGGCTTTTTACCTGCACCATCTTCACCTCCCCCTGATAATAGCGACGATAGGTTTGTGCTGGCAGACTAAGGCTAAAACGGATTCGAGCCATTTATTATAATTCCTTAATATTCAATGTGCTGTCAATAATCAGGGACGAATCGGGGAAGACGGATAGTTAATTATAGGTGTAGAATCATTATTCAGGAACCGCCCACTCAGGGCAAATGCCTGTTTGGAACCCGCCCCCCCATCTTGTTTCAGGGGCCCATGATGATTACAACGACGATTAAAAGAGAGAGTAGACGAGCTTATGAAATTTACATTTCCAACTGCACAATACTTTATGAAATCCCTGGTCATCTCCACCGTTCTGGGTTTAGTGGCCTTTTTTCTCGCTCCCCAGCTTGCCATTGAAAACCTCGGTGCCGCTCGCGGCTTTGCCTATGGCGTGCTGACCGGCGCGCTGATGGGTTCTCTGCTGGCGGCCACGCGTATCATCCCTGCTGCGGCTGGCAAAATGGAATCCATTTTTGTCGGCAACCTGGCTTTTCGCGCCTCAAACAACGCGGTGCGTGAACTATTTGAACAATATGGCGAAGTCCATGCGGTGCGTCTGATGACGGATCGCGTGACCCGTAAGCCCCGCGGTTTCGGTTTTGTGGAAATGAACCATCACGATGCCATGAAAGCGATTAAGGCTCTGCAGGGCGAAGAGTTCCAGGGCCGGGAACTGAAGGTTAATATTGCCAACGAAAGAAAATCGCGAGAAGAAATTAGCGCCGCCCATAGCTAACAGCCATCAAGCACGGGTATCAAAAAGGGAGCCTCCGGCTCCTTTTTTTTGTGAGATCATCGGTCTTTTAGACTCGCACTTCCAGCAACTCCACCTCAAACATCAGGATCGCGTGAGGCGGGATCACGCCTGCCGCACCTGCCGCGCCATAACCCATGTCCGGGGGAATAATCAGGCTGCGTTTGCCGCCGACTTTCATCCCGGCAAAACCCTGGTCCCAGCCCTTGATCACCGTGCCGGTGCCAAGCACAAAAGAGAAGGGATCGTTCCTGTCGAGGGAGCTGTCAAATTTATTGCCCTTGTTGTCCTCTGCATCCTCGTCATACAGCCAGCCGGAATAATGCACAACAATGGACTTGCCGGCCACTGCTTCATCGCCCTCGCCCTGTGCATGATCGACAATCTGTAATTCAGTGATATTATTTGTGGACATTTAAAGTTTCTCCCCTGCTTTGTTTGTCTGCCCGCTGATGTCAGAGCAGGCGAATTCCCACTTATGCATCTTTATCAGGGCAAATTTTGCTTCAGTAATTTTCCCATGCGCCGTTATATAGACACATGGTGCATTAGCACAGTATGTCATAAATCCCGGCCAAATCAGAATTTGCAGTCAGAAAGAAAAGACAACGTGGGCCTAAAATTTATTGGATGACTGGATAGATATATGAACTCATCATTTATTACTTCTGTTGACGAGCGTACTAAACTGGCCGGCGCGAACCGGCTGGAAATCCTCCTTTTCAGTCTCGGTCTCGATGCCAACACCCAGCGCGAAGAAGTCTTCGGCCTGAATGTTTTCAAGATCCGCGAAGTCATTCAGGTGCCCGAAATCACCCGTGCGCCAGACATGCCGGTGGGTGTCAAGGGCATGGTCAGCCTGCGTGGCGTGATGATTCCGGTCATCGATATGGCGCATTTTTGCGGCATGGCGGTTGATGAACCGCCCAGCAAGCTGATTGTAACCGAATATAACAAATCTACCCAGGCGCTGCTGGTCAGCTCGGTGGAGCAGATCCTGCGGCTGGAATGGAATGACATCAAGGTTCCACCCTCCATGATGGCTAACCGCATGGGCGGCTTGATCACGGCCGTAACCGAACTACAGGACACACGCATCGCCATGCTGCTGGATGTGGAAAAGGTACTCGCGGAAACGGCGGGTACCCTGGATGATCCCAGCCAGTTCGAGGGCATCGAGCGTTTGGAGCAAACGGCCACCGTCTTCTTTGCCGATGATTCCAGCGTCGCCCGCCGCCAGATCGAGAACACACTGGATCGCCTGGGGGCAAATTATTACAGCGCCAAAAACGGTGTGGAAGCCTGGGAAAAACTTCAGGACATCGCCACTCGCGCCGAGGCCAGCCATGCCCCCGTCAGCGAGATAATCCAGGCCATCATCACCGATGTGGAAATGCCGGGCATGGACGGTTATGTGCTGACCAAAAACATCAAAAGTGACGCCCGCTTCAAAGGGATTCCCGTACTCATGCACTCGTCTTTATCGGCCGATGCCAATATGCTGCTGGGCAGCAAGGTGGGCGCGGATGCCTATATTCCAAAATTTGATCCCATCGAGTTGTCAAAGGCACTGGCCCCGCTCCTGACTCAGAACAGAAGCGCCTGATCCCGCCACAGAGGTGGATCAGGTGTGTTCTTCAGGCAATCAGGTTTGCTTCCAGAAAGCTTTGGTAGTTCTCGGCACTGACCAATTGGGTGCCATCGCAGTTGAACTGAATGCGTACGAAACTCTGTACCATACAGATAGTCACATTTCGGATATAGTAGTCCGGCATATCCCGTAGCACTTTGAGGGTGGAAATCACATGGATAATTTCCTCCTTCTCTACCGGCTCCCACTCCGCGTTGCGCTTGTTGAGTATGTTCTGCCAGTAACCCGGCAAATTCTTATAAATCGGGTTAGCCGAGATGTTCCAGTAAATATCATTCACCAGCCGAATCTTGTCTTCATAGCTTACGGCGGGGAACTGGCGCTCAATGTAATCCAAATCAGCCATTTTTTCTGCTTCATGGACTTCGATACGCGTAGGATCAAAGATGGACGCCGTTCGAATCTCGCCATTATTAAAGCCAATATACAGGCGGAAAGTGCTCCGGTTTAATAACAGTTCCTTGAAATTGGCGGCCAGTGGTTCGTAAAGGTTGTCCACCTTGCTATCGTATTTCTTGCGCGCATAGGTGGTTTCTCGCAGGGACGGGTCGCCCTTAATACCAATCTGCAACGTCTCCGAATTCAGACCACTGGCACTGAGAATGCTTTCCTTCAATATCTTTTCTTCCATTTCAATATCACGTTCTGACATATTCTTCCCTTATAATCTGATTTCTGTTAACTGGCTTTTTTATGGGGTTCAAGCCTCGCCTGACCAGCAAGTATCATATTATACTTTGATTTTTCACTACACATGACAAAACCATGCCTACAACACAGAACAACCCTGAAATCTATAACGTATCCCTTGATGACTTTGAACAAAAAGTTATCAACGCTTCCCGGCAACGGCCCATCCTGGCCGATCTTTGGGCAGAGTGGTGCCCGCCCTGCATGGTCATTGCTCCCATCCTTGCTCAGGTTATAGAAGGGCTTGACGGGCGCGTGGCGCTGGCCAAAGTAGAGGTGGATGAGGACGAAAACATGAAACTGGCCGGGCGTTACAAAGTGCGGGGGTTTCCGACGATCATTCTGTTTCAGGACGGGGAAGAAAAAGCGCGTTTCAGCGGTGCCCAGCCCGCCTCTTTCATCGATAACTTCATTCACGAAAATGCCGAACTCTGAAAATCAAACTCTCAGAGCTGAGGTATCCCCACAAAATAATGTCTAAAATTAAACAGATAAAAGAAATATCCGCCAATGAACGCGGATAAACGCCAATATTTTATTGTTTATGTGCCTCAGGCACCGCACACCACAACAAATGCTTTTGCCTTTATTGGCGTTCATTGGTGGACAGATTAGCCTTTGGCTTTTAAAAAATATTCCTGGGGATACCCCAGCTCTCAGAGATTAAAACAAAAAACGCTTTCAAACTGTGATTATTTTTTGTTGCCGGTGTAGAACACGCCTGGAATCCAGGTTTTATACAGCTTCGAGGTTTCATCCAGCCCGCCATCATTGTCATCGACAAATCGGAAGTTGTTGATGCCAATGCGGATCACGTCACCATTGGCCAGCTTATACAATGATACCGGCCTGTCATTAACGAAGGTGTGATTGGTGCTGTCCAGATCCTGCAGGATGTAATCGACCTGTGCGTCTTTTTTTGAACGCAACACCACTTCGATAACAGCATGTTCCTTGCTTACCAGCTCGTCCTCGATACAGATCTCATTATCCGTTCCGCGGCCAATACGAATACGCTGCCTGTCGATGGAAAATTTTATCCCCGCATTATTGTGCTGAACCAGTATCGCCATAAAATCTAGTTTCCATGATTTACTTCTTCTACCGCCGATGTTTTCTGTAGCGAGTTACGCTGAATAAATTTTTCAACCAGCTCCAGTGGTATCGCTCCTATTTGCTGCACTCTCAGCTCACCGTCAGGTGAATACAACAGCAGGGTCGGCGTCCCCATCCAGTTCTGCCCGGTCAGTTTCTCAAACCAGTCCGCTATCTTGTCCGGCTCACCGATGAGATTGGGGAAGTTTATGTTATGACGTTTAATGAACGATTCTGCAGCTTTCTTTTTCGCCTGCCCATCAATGGAAATACCCAGGACCCGGGCGTCACTTTCTTCATGTTTAAAATGAAAATCCACGTAAGTATAGGCTTCACGGTTACAGATAGAACAGTCTGAAGCCCAGATCACGACCAGCAACCATTTATGATCCACAATGTAATCCGCAATGTTTGCAGGTTTATTGTCAAAGGTTGAAAATAACGGCGGACTGGCCGCTACGGATGCGCTCAGGGGCAGATTCAGTAGCAGGCCCAGCATCACCGCGAAAAAATATCTGTCCAGTTTTTTTGTCATCATCAACTTACTCTTTGTAAACAATAGGGATCCTTCTAGATAATAGGGGTCCTTCAGGCAGTGTCATACTGACACAGGCGCAGCCATAAGACCATGCCTGTAAGCAATCGTTCAGTCTTTCAGAGTGTGCGAGAGACGCTTTTCTGCTCCCAATTATGGTACCCAGTGAGCCGCCATCAGAGGCAATTCCTGGGAAGGGAGCGCAGGATATCTGGAAGTGCAGGCGGTTGTTCGAAACATGCGGTGGCATAAATCGAGAATTACCTGAAGAGCGGGGGCGTGTGGTTGCTAATTTGCTCCCATTGACGCATGCAAATTTACTTGAGCACTACATGGAGGAACTTACCAAAGGTTCAGGGTTTTTTGCAACTATTAAGCAACTACTGCCAAACATCATGGGGTTCTTTTTGTTCAAATTTTCAATTTCCGGTTCCAATAGTGAATCAAGAATTTTTCCCATTACTCCACCTTTAGCTGCATGATCTCGTGAGATGTTCTTGTTTTCCTTTCCCGTTGACAAGCCTATTCTGTAGGGTAGCGTCCGCAATAGAAAAACAAGGGGGGGGAGAAACCTGAAAATATAAGAGCATAACTCAATTTGAAATCCTGCTGATTTGAGAACTTTGGAAATGCTCGCTGCTGTGTACCTTCTGAAATGACCGGCGGAAACATCTTCCTCCGACCATAGGAAAGAATAAGAAGGCACAGTGGCATAAAGATACCCTCCCTGCGCTATTAAATTTTTGATTGATTGCAGGAAAGCAAGATCGTCTTCAATGTGTTCGATAACATCAAATAATCCTACTGCAGGTAAAGAGTGCGGTTTGAACCTCGCTGTGTTTGTTGTTGCGCAGATTATATTTTTTATCCCTCTATTTTTTGCTTTAGCCGTGCCAGATGCTCCTGGTTCTACCAAAGCCACATTGAAACCGGCATTAGCTAATGCAAATGAAACAAAACCATTCCCCCCTCCAATATCGAAAATTGTTTCGTTGTTTTTTGGAGGATAGGCATTCACGATGGAAACAATGCAGTTGTTACGATGCCTGAACCAAAACGAATGATCCTCAATCGCAAAAAAAGCCTCATTGCCGTCTGAAGGGTAGGATATATTTTCAGTATCTGTGCTAAACCAAATTCCATCCTTACCTAATTTAAGTCCCGTACTTACCGATTGTATATCTGCCATGGTTACTCCTGTAAGTACCCCGGATATTCTCATCAGGGGTTTCCAAAATATATTCACTTGTGCAGTACATCCGGTTTATCTGGCACAAAGACAGCAGAAACTTTCGATTATTATTTACAGCACAGATAACACGAGATCAATACTGGTTTTCACCTATCAGCCCGGATAGGGTATATCCGCTTTGGCCTTGGTTTTAACCGGCATTATCAAGTATGATCTGCATGACAATGAGTTATTATATCAATAACTGATCGTTATTAATAAACACATAAATTATGTGACGTGATGTCTCATGTTGCTTATGAATATTGATGTGGGAAACTCAGTCGAAAAGCACTTGTCGGCATTTGAATCAGAACTGTACAGCGGATTGAAGAAGGGAAAAGCCTGAAAAAAATTATTGCTTTATTGGACTTTTACAAAACGAATATTTATTGCGGGGTCGCTCAATCCGAGAAGGGGAATTGGAGCGTTGAAGAAAAGATCGGAAACAGGAAGGCGCCTTAAGGACAATGGCAAGCAGATGTAAAAGTGCTACCAGACCATCCCTGCCAGGAATGCTTTGCGAATAGATCCCTATCCAGGGCTGTCCAGCCGAAGAACATGAATCTCGCCATTATGGACTTCCCATTTAAGATCAAAATCCAGTAGGCGCATGGCATAAATTTCACTGACCTCCGTTCCCGTATGGGCGCGATAGGCTGGTCGGGGATCCAGTTGCAGGAGCTTTACAATCAAGCTTCGCAACGGTGGAGACCCTCCCGGATAGTGCTGACCATATTGTTGACACTGGGTCTCTGCTTCGGCGCTAAATAGCACCGACCCAAGTGGCTTCGGTGCTTCTGGAGCATAGCCACTGAGCGCACAAGGGAGACTGTCGGCATAGTGCAGATAAGGTTTAAGATCCAGCACTGGCGTCCCATCCAGCAGATCGACACCGCTAATCTGCAGATACAGACGGCTCTGCCGACGCGCCATGCCGTCAAATTTCACCACCGATAGTCCAATCGGATTGGGTCGGAAGGTGGCGCGGGAAGCAAAGACACCCACCCGCCGATTGCCACCCAACCGTGGTGGGCGCACAGTGGCTTTCCACCTTTGCCGCAGGCACTGATGAAATACAAAAATCACCCAGATATGAGAGAAAGCCTCCAGGCCAGTGAAAGCTTCGTCCCGGTCGTAGGGCGGGAGGATTTCAATCTCGGCACGCGCTTCCGCCACCAGCCCCGGCTGGCGTGGGATACCGAACTTTTCCCGGAAACATGAGTGGACAAGGCCGACACTCTGCATGGCGAAGGACATTAGCCCCCCCGTAGAAGATGCGGTTTTTCCAGGTAGGGCCGACCACCCATTTCGTGCAGACGACTCAGGGCACGCTCAATAGCATCACACTGACGACGGCCCGAATACAACTCATTCATGGATTTTTCTGCGGCCAGAATCAGCTTGACATTATGATCGTAGAGCGCGTCAATCAGATGAATAAAACGCTGGGCAATGCTGTCTTCCGCTTCCCCCATGGCATAGACATCGCTGATCAGAACCGCGTGAAACATTTGTGCAATTTCCAGATAATCATGCGCCGAACGGGGCGTGTTGCACAGGGCGTCGAAATCAAACCAGATCACATCATCCGCCAGGGCGAGATAATCAATTTTTCGCCCATTGATTGGGATCTGCCGATTATGCTTGGGCGGGCACGGCGTCAGCGCATTAAATTTCAGCTCCAACTGGAAACGAGCCTGGGCATCAGACAGAACATAGTAAGCCTGATTCTTTTCCAGCAACGCCAGCCGATAATCCTGTTCACCGTCCAGCCGCACCTGCTGCGTGTGTTCCTGTAACAGGACGATGGCATACAGGAAGCGATCACGCTGCAGACCATTTTTGTACAGATCGTTAATTGCGATATTGGAGGTGGTCACGAGAGTCACACCCTGATCGAATAAGGCTTTGAGGAGACCCGCCAGCAGCATGGCATCCGCAATGTCATGCACATGAAATTCATCCAGGCACAGGATCCGAATATTAGCCGCAATCCTTTTCGCTACTATCACCAGCGGATCAGGCGATTTCGGCAGAATCCTGAGCTGCTGATGAATGTCACGCATAAACCGGTGAAAATGTACCCGGTTTTTTTCCTCAAAAGGCAGGCACTCATAAAAGTAGTCCATCAGCAAGGTCTTGCCACGACCCGGCTCACCACAAAAATACAGACCCTTCGGCACAGACGAGGCGGCAAACCGGCGCCACCAGCCGCCTGCCCGGGCGGATGCCACAAGCAACTCATCGTATAGCCGCTGGGTAGCGGCCACCGCCTGCGCCTGCGCTGAATCGGGCTTGAGCTTGCCGTTTTCCAGTTCCCGCTGATAGCGTTCAGTCGGCGTCACATTTAGAACCTTTCATTCTCTGACGGATAGTCAGGAGAAGCGGGACAACATCATGTAACTCGCATTGAAACCACAGCGGCACAATGCGCCACGCTGCCATACCCAGGCCTCCTGATGTTTGTGCTTGAATCAGCCAAAATGGGATCCTTTTTTCGCTGTGTAATCAAACTGTTAAGTCCTAAGTAGCGTGGTTTCCGCCGCTTCTGAACACTATACCTTAAATCAAAGATCAGTGGTGAGAAAGAGAATCCTGTCAGAGGAAATGTAGGCAATATCCTACAAAAGTTTCATTTTTGACTGACAGACAGGCTACACGTCAAAACCTACTCTATACAGCATAGTTCAGGTTCTGATTGACAGGGGAAAGCCGCCATTTTCAGGGAAAAGCCAGCATGCCAATGACAAAACTGAATACCCGAGGTAATGAACAGCGTTTCATCCATATCTTCCGTCAGGGCTGGTATCTGCGTACCCGCGAGGGGTTAAAAGGGCCATTCGAGAATCGCAGCAGCGCACAAATACTTCTTGACAGTATTATTGGGAAAGACGTTGCCGGCTCCTATATTCTAGAGTTTCCGATAGGGGATCTGTAATCTCCCCTGCTTTTAGGCGAGGGGTATGTGCAGATTGGCGCTGAGTCCTGTTTTTTTAGGGCGAAGCTCAACACATTTTTGGTGCCAATAATGCGTTTTCGATAGCCGAGAAAAATGTCGAGGTGCGCAAGCGATGCTCAATACCGGAGAATAAGTTCGAGCACGAATTTGCTGCCGAAGTAGGCCAGCATCAGCATAACAAAGGCCGTCAAGGCCCAGCGAACGGCGATCCGGCCACGCCAGCCGAAACGCCAGCGTCCCCCGAGGAGGATGGCGAATATCAACCAGGCGATGATAGAGAGAATGGTTTTGTGGACCAGATGCTGGGCGAATAAATTTTCGACGAAGAGCAGGCCACTTACCAGCGAAATACTCAGCACCACGAAACCCAGGCCAATCATGCGAAAAAGAAGGGTTTCCATGGTCTGCAACGGTGGCAGGGAGCGGATAAAACCGCCGGGGCGCTTGTTGTGCAGATGCGCATCCTGAACATAGAGCAGCAGAGCCTGGACCATGGCGATGCTTAGCAGGCTGTAGGCGAGAATGGAAATAGTGATATGGAATTTGAGTCCGATATCCAGGTTATGGGGGAGGTAGTGATGCTGATCGCTGACCTGTTCGAGGAACAACGCCAGAGCGGTGAAAGGCAGCACCATGATTCCCAGGCATTCAATCGGCTGGCGAAAGGAGGTGGTCAGCAACAGTAGCGCCACCAGCCAGCCAACCAGGGAAAAAATAGTGAAAAAGCCGAGGTCCAGCCCTGCCGGATTGTGGAAAATGCTGTGATAGAGAATCCAGCCGTGCAGTATGACGGCAATCAGTCCCGGCAGCAGCCATTGTTTGGCCGCGCAGGGTTTGCCCGGATGCTTAAATAGCCGACGTAGCAGCAGAAAGCCGGTGCCGAGATAAAGGATAATTGCCAGACTGCTTGCAATACTCATGTTTGATTCAGATTTTTGAATGGCATGCTGAAAAATGAAATCATCGCATAAGCCTGCGCATCTGAAAAGAGCAACAATAACGTAGGGGGCAATGATCGCGCATGGGCGGTTGCAGTAGAGAAGCTTGTAGCGGGGATGACATTTTGCTTTACTGGAATAAGTACGGGCACGATCTTGGTAGATGGCTTCATATCCCGGTAGAATAGAAGAAATTAGCCCGTATTTTTTGTGAAACGAGACGTTATTCCGGGGTGCTTCGTAAAATAACGACTATATTACAGATATTACAGCGTGAATAATCAGTAATGTACGGGCATGAGATGAGGAAAATACGGAGAATGGTTTATCGATGCAATTAAGAATCCTGGGCTGCAGCGGCGGGATTGCCGAGAGCCTGCACACGACGACATTGTTGTTAAATGATGAAGTTCTGATCGATGCCGGCACGGGCGTAGGTGAATTGCCGCTGGCCAGCATGTTACTGGTTGAACATATTTTTCTGACGCATTCTCACATGGATCATATTGCCAGCATTCCTATGTTGCTGGACAGCGTTTTCGATCGCATCGAGACTCCGGTTGTGATTCATGGTCTACCGGAAACCTTGCAGGCTTTGCAGGACCATGTATTCAACAATATCATCTGGCCTGATTTCTCTGTTCTGCCTTCACCGCGCAACCCGGTCATGCGTTATGCCGCCATGGCGCCCGGAGAAGTTTTCATCCATGAGGATTATACGATTGAAATGATCCCGGTGAATCATATTGTTCCCGGGGTGGGCTATCGCGTGCAGACGCTGGATAAGGCCTTCGCTTTTAGTGGCGATACCACCACCAACGATCGTTTCTGGGCGGCATTGAATCAACGTGAACGGCTGGATCTGCTTATCG
The DNA here is from genome assembly GCA_964596835.1 of uncultured Thiohalophilus sp. Classification (GTDB taxonomy): domain Bacteria; phylum Pseudomonadota; class Gammaproteobacteria; order UBA6429; family Thiohalophilaceae; genus JAADGZ01. The sequence goes on from CAZQVV010000007.1 coordinate 14,302, forward strand.
TGGAGGCGGCCTTTCCGGATCAGGATATCGATATCTGCCGTCGTGCCGGACATTATTGTCCACGCCTGCTGGCGGAGGATCTGCACAAGCTTAAACACCGGCCTGACATCTATATTACCCATACCAAGCCGGGCGCCGAGCGGGTCATTTTCGAGCAGTGCAAAAAACGTATCAGTGATCACCGCATTAACCTGCTCGTGGGTGGCGCTCGATTTACGCTATAATGCGTCTCAATCTCTTTCGATATCTGTTTCAGGTGGTAACTCATGTTTGATGGTTTGACGGAACGTTTGGGCCAGACGGTGCGCAATTTGCGCGGCGTCGGGCGGTTGAGCGAAGAAAACATCAAGAACACTCTGCGTGAAGTGCGCATGGCCCTGCTGGAAGCCGATGTGGCGTTGCCGGTGGTTAAGGACTTCATTGAGCATGTGCGCCAGAAGGCTGTGGGTGAGACCGTTATCAAGAGTCTGAACCCCGGCCAGGCTTTCATTAAAATCGTCAATGATGAACTCACCCGATTGATGGGCGAGGTCAGCGAAGGGCTGGATCTCGCTACCACGCCGCCGACCGTCGTGCTGATGGCGGGGTTGCAAGGCTCGGGTAAAACCACCACTACCGCCAAGCTGGCGCGCTGGTTGAAGGAAACCCATAAAAAATCCGTGCTGGTGGTCAGTGCGGATATTTACCGCCCGGCGGCGATTGAACAGTTGAAAACGGTTGCGGCCGAAGTCGAGGCGGATTTCTTTCCCAGCCAGACAGATCAGGATCCGGTCGAAATTGTTCAGAATGCGCTGCAACATGCCCGCATCCAGCATCATGATGTTCTGATTGTGGATACCGCCGGCCGTCTGCACATCGATGAGACCATGATGTCGGAGATCAAGCGCATCCACGCAGCCTTGTCGCCAGTGGAAACGCTGTTCGTCGTAGACAGCATGACCGGTCAGGATGCGGCCAATACGGCCAAGGCCTTCAATGATGCCCTGCCGCTGACCGGAGTGGTGCTGACCAAGACCGACGGTGATGCTCGTGGTGGCGCGGCCCTGTCCATTCGGCAGATCACCGGCAAGCCGATTAAATTCCTGGGCGTAGGGGAGAAAACCACCGCGCTGGAAGTGTTTGCTCCTGAACGGGTTGCCTCGCGCATTCTGGGGATGGGCGACATGGTGGGGCTGGTGGAACAGGCCCAGAAAAACATGGATATGGAGCAGGCCGGGAAACTGGCGGCCAAACTGAAAAAGGGCAAGGGCTTCGATCTGGAAGACTTCCGCGAACAATTTCAGCAGCTCAGCAAAATGGGCGGCATCGCCAGCTTGATGGACAAGCTGCCGGGCATGCCAGGGCTGCCCAAAGGCGCGCTTAATCAGGCCAATGATAAAGAATTAGGCCGCATGGTCGCCATTATCAATTCCATGACCCCGCACGAGCGTCAGCGCCCGGCGGTGATCAAGGGGTCGCGCAAACGCCGCATTGCCGCCGGTTCCGGCGCCCAGGTGCAGGATGTCAACCGTCTACTCAAACAGTTCACCCAGATGCAGAAAATGATGAAAAAAATGGGTAAGGGTGGCGGTATGAGCAAGATGCTGCGCCAGCTCAAGGGCGGGATGCCGCCGGGGATGTTCGGTGGTTGAGCAGGCTGATTAATGATGGGTTTCACTTCGTTCTACCCATCCTACCCTGCCAAATGCCCCGTAGGATGGGTAGAACGAAGTGAAACCCATTATTGCGAAGCGAAACATGTACACCCGATCAGAAAATCCTCGGTTTGCACAATAAAAACCCATTAAACCCTTCACTTTTGCGCCATTTCGAGTAAAATGCGCGCTTCATAAAAGAACAGGGCTGCCCGGCGAAAAGCGGAGTGGCCTTTAATTGTTTGTATTGATTGAGGATCCCAAACGAAATGGTAAGCATTCGTTTAGCGCGTGGCGGTGCAAAAAAGCGCCCTTTTTATCATGTTGTTGTCACTGACAGCCGCAACTCCCGTGACGGTCGGTATATTGAACGTCTTGGCTATTTCAATCCCCGTGCTACAGGTCAGGAAATTCGCCTGAACCTGGACACTGATCGGATTAGTCACTGGATCAGCAAGGGTGCGCAGGCATCGGATCGGGTCAGCAAATTGATCAAGGAACAGAGCCAGCAGGCCGCTGCCTGAGTTCTGTTAGTCCAGGATCTGCTTGCGTGGTCTGGCTTTTGCTGCCTGAGAATATTCGGCGCCAAGCTTGAGCAAGACAGACTTAAAATCAATGGACGAGATGATTCTGCTGGGCCGCGTGTCAGGCTTGTTTGGTATCAAGGGCTGGGTCAAGCTACGCTCGGATACCGGGCCACAGGAAAACATCCTGTCCTATTCGCCACTGTACCTCGAGCGTGAGGGTCAGTGGCAAGCCGTTGAAATAAAAGATGGCAAAAAACAGGGCAAGACCATTATCGCACGGCTGGGCGAGTGTGCGGATCGCGATGCGGCCGCCCTGCTGGTGGGTACCCGTATCGCGATCAAACGGGACCAGTTGCCGGGCACCGAAGACGGTGAATATTACTGGAGCGACCTTATTGGTCTGAATGTGTCGACCCTGGAGAAGGTGGAACTGGGCGTGATTACCGAAATGATGGAAACCGGCGCCAATGATGTGATTGTGGTGCGCACCGAAGAGAATGGACAGGAACGATTACTCCCGTTTATTCAGGGTGAGGTGATTAAAGAGATTGATCTTGAGCAGGGCCGCATGACGGTCGACTGGGATCCTGAATTTTAGTCAGGGAGAGTGTGATGCGGATTGAAGTCGTCACCCTGTTTCCTGAAATGTTCCAGGCCATTACAGACTATGGCGTCAGCAGCCGGGCGTTGAAAAACAAGCTGCTGCAACTCGGATTTCAGAATCCGCGAGAGTATGCCTCTGATCGGCATAGGACAGTGGATGATCGGCCTTACGGGGGCGGACCGGGCATGGTCATGATGGTGCCGCCATTGTGTGAAGCCATCAGGGCCGCGCGGGGCAAGACGGACTCCGCCAGCCGGGTGATTTATCTTTCGCCTCAGGGGCGTAAACTGGATCAGGCCGGACTCGTGGAGTTGTCTGAACGCCCGGGTCTAATTATGGTCTGTGGCCGTTACGAAGGCGTGGATGAACGTCTTATTCGCAACGAGGTGGATGAGGAATGGTCGATTGGCGACTATGTTCTCAGTGGCGGCGAACTGGCGGCCATGGTGCTGATCGATGGCCTGATTCGCCTGTTGCCGGGCGCATTGGGACACGAAGACTCCGCTGAACAGGATTCTTTTAGCGAGGGCCTGCTGGATTACCCGCACTATACCCGCCCGCAAACGGTTGCGGACGATACGGTGCCCGAGGTGCTGATGAGCGGTGACCACGCCGCTATCGAGCGCTGGCGGCGCAAGCAGGCACTGGGCCGCACCTGGCTGCGGCGGCCGGAACTGCTGGATGATCTGGAACTGGATCAGGAACAACAGACATTACTGACGGAATTTATCCGAGAATATAAAATTGAATAGTGTAACGAATAGTGGATTAGAAGCCTGGGGGCTTAAGAGTATGAGCAATATCATCGAACAACTGGAAGCAGAACAAATGAACACTGATATCCCGGACTTTGGTCCGGGTGATACGGTTGTGGTTCAGGTAAAAATCAAGGAAGGCACTCGTGAACGTTTGCAGGCCTTTGAAGGCGTGGTGATTGCCAAACGCAACCGCGGCCTGAATTCCGCCTTTACCGTACGCAAAATTTCACACGGTGAAGGTGTGGAACGCGTGTTCCAGACCTACTGCCCGACCGTGGCCGAAATCAAGGTCAAGCGCCATGGTGATGTTCGTCGCGCCAAACTTTATTATTTGCGTGATCGTTCCGGTCGATCTGCACGCATCAAGGAAAAGCTGTCCCGCTAAACGGCCGGGAGACTGGACGGTGGCTGTTGTGATGAGCAGCATAGCCGCGCTTTGCCCGGCCATGGCAGGCCTCGAAATATCGGGCAAAGGCAGGAATAAAAAACGGGTGGGACCTTCCGCGTTCCACCCGTTTTTTTGTGCCCGGCATTTTTATGTTGCCCTCCTGCTCCTGTTTGGCGCGAACAGCCTGGTTTCGATTGCTGTTGCCCGCCCTTCTTCCGTTCAGCGCCCTCCGATTGCGGTTCCCTCATCCCTGGCTGCCGGAGATGAGGTTGCCAACCTGATCGATGCCGGGGTCTGGCATCTGGCGCTTAAGGTGCTTGACCAACAGCAGCAGGCTATCACAGCAGATCCCGAACGCTGGGTCGCGCAGGAAAAATTGCGCATCCGGATTTATCAGGCCCTGGCCGACTGGCCAGACTTGATCTCGCGTTTGCAGAACCTGCCCGCGATGGTGCCCCTTGATTTTTATATTCAGGCGCACACCGAGCTTGCGGCGGCGATGATCAAGGCGAACCAGGGTCGTGCGGCGTTACGGATCATGCGGGATCTGATCTGGACCCAGGCGCTTGATCCTGATGTTGCTAATGCGAACCTGCTGAACTGGCGGCGCATGGTTATCGAGGCCTATCGGGTGACAGGGCAGAAGCAGGATGCCTATCGTGCCGCTGCGCGATTGCAGCAGGATTACGGTAATCGCGATCTGCGTGATGTCATTCGGTATGCGAAAATTCTGCTGGAGCTGGGGCGGGCCGGGGAAGCCATGGATAGCCTGGCATCCCGCGCGCAGGATCCGCAGGCGCTGATGTTGTATTTGCTGGCGCAATTGCGCAGTGGCGCGCGTTCGCCAGCGGAAATCGTACATGCCGGATTGCAGCGACTGCGTGACAATGAACTCAGCCCGGATCTAAAGGCTGGATTCTGGGCGCTGGTGGCCGAAGCGGCACAGGCCAGTCATGATCCGGGTACACGCGCCAATGCGCTCGAACATGTGCTGGGTGTAAAAAAAAAGGACCGGCCTGAAAAAAGTCTTTTCAATTTTGACGCCGATACCTTGTGGAACGCCTACCTGGATTTTGCCATTGCCATTGGCAATCAGTCCCACTTTTTAATTGGTGACGATCAGTCGTGGCAACAGGCGGCACAGGCCGCCACTAAGGAGCAGCCTGTGCGTTCCCGCGCACTGGATGTCCTGCTGATGTTCAAAGGGCAGGATAAGGCCAGCCGTGATGCGGCGGTCAAAGACTTCCTTCACAGCCTGAGCCAACGGCCACAGAGCAAACGCCTGTTACAGCACCTGTTCACGAACTCGGCGCGCTTTAGATCCTATCAGGATATCCCCGAAGCGGCCCGGTATAGGCTTGCGGATATCGCGCTGGCGGTGCCGGATATCACACTGGCTTCAGCCCTGATGGCAACGGTAAAAAAACCGCCGCCGGGTGCAGATCAGTTTTTCTGGTACTTGCGTCGTGCGCGGATTCTGATTCTGGGCGGCAAAGGTGAACAGGGTGCCAGGGCGCTTGAGGCCATGCTCCAAAAAAACCAGCACTTCGAGCCGGCACAGCTGGATCACCTGATGCAGGTAATTTTTGATCTACAGGCGGTGGGTCTACCTGGTCAGGCCTATGCGCTACTCAGCAAGATCATGACCTTGACCGATGATCCCAAGCTCCAGCGCGAGATTTACTACTGGATGGCGGATTCGAAAAAAGCGCAACGGCAGTTTGAGGAAGCGGCCCGCCTGTATCTGAAATCGGCCATGTTTACGGATGCGAAAGCCATGGATCCCTGGGCGCAAACCGCACGTTATCAGGCGGCTGTTGCCCTGGGAAAGGCGGGCTTGCTTGCGGATGCACGCACGATTTACCGGCATCTTCTACGCGTGACCAAAGACACGGCACGCAAGGCCGTATTGGAGCGTGAGTTGCAGAAGCTGCGTTTCAAGTAGCCGCTTTCCAGGAAAATTTGTGCGTTATTGCTGAAGTATCCCCACGAATATTTTCTAAAAATCAAACGCTTGTCGGTCCGCCAATGAACGCGAATAGACGCCAATAAAGGCAAAAGCATTCAGTGTTGCATTCTGGCCGCAGGCACATCAGCATAAAGCATTGGCGTTTATTGGCGGATATTCCTTTTATCTGTTTACTTTTAAAGGTTATTTTGTGGGGATCCCTCAGTTCTAAGGTACTAAAGTGAATAGGTATTCGGAACGCGTATTTAGTGATCAATAAGGCGAGTGGCGCAATGTCATGCCAGCCTTGGGGGTAATGCCTGAACCGGAGAAGCTGATAATCTGAAACGGAATGGATTCTAACCGCATGCCAGCATTTCGTTGCACTGCGAAGTGCAGATGAGGCTTCACGTTTTTCTTATCGCTGGGACCGGAAGCGGCGATAAGCTGTCCTCTCTGTACCCGTTGCCCTTCGTGTACCGCGATAGATCCCTTTTTCAAATGCGCGTACAGGCCCATGGTGCCGTCCTGGTGCAGGATACGAATTTGCAGGACGGGCACGGATTTTTTGTCGTTATTCAGCCGTGCGCGGGTGATTTCCATGACCCGCCCACTGCGCATGGCGAGAACTTCGGTGCCTTGTGGCATATCGATATCAATCGCGTATCGTGTGGCCGGAGTCTGGTGACTGCGCCTGCCCTCGAAACCCTGGGAGATGACGAACTGCTGAACTTCACCGAAAGGCAGGCCATACGGTTTGCCAGTCAACTGGCGAACGCCGGGTTTGCCCAGCACATAACGGGTCGAATAGGTATAGGACCAGGGCTCATGGGCGCTGATTTGCATGAGCTGACAAAGATGGATCGTGGTCTTTGCCCGTATGACTTTACGAACAGGTAACGCCGGCTCGCTTTTCATATTGACGAATTCGCCGGCGCTCAATTCGAATTCGATCGGGCCATCGTAATTATTCTGGACATCGAATATGGGTTGACTGTCCGTGCCACGGTTGATCAATGTGACCTGAGATTTTTTTTCTGCGGCGTGGCTGTTTTGTGCGGCCTCGGCATGTCCCGCCCAAACCAGCAGGCTGCTGAGCGCTAGCAGGACAAACGCCGGAAAGGCGGAAGATCGGTAATAATCGTTCACTGAAAATGATTCGGCCTGGTTTATTCAGTGTCATGATAGATTCTATTCTGTCCATGGCGCAAGCACGGGCTGGAAAGCTTACTGAATAATGAGATCCGTGAAATACACCGCCTTGATGGCGGTATTGCCGATATTTTCCTGTAACACCTTCTGAATCGCAGCCAGCGCTTCCTTCATCAGCTTTTGTTTGCCAGCCGCCGTTTTCAGCAGGGAGGCTTTCTGTCCACTGAGAAGCATGACCATGGCGTTGCGAATAGCAGGGTCGTGTTCTTTAATATAGGATGCAAATTTAGCCTCTTTAAGTTTGAGCTGCAATTTAATTTGCATGTGACGGACACGGTTGCCGTCGTTGACATTGACGACAAAGGCAGGTTCCAGTGGAACATACAGGGAACTCACTCCTCCACTGGCTTCGGCTGAGGCCTGACCCGTTGCAAAAATCATAAGCCCAATCATAATCAGGGTAAGACGAATTAGTGGCATGGCTTTTCTCCTGTTCTGCTCTGCAGTAGTATCGGTAGACAGACAACAGGCTTTAGAAATATTCTATATTTCAGGTGGCAGGGATCAGAACCAAATTTGACTCCGGTCCCTTAATAACCAGGAACTGGTACACATGATTTTTGATTCCCCGATTGGCGCGCTGGCGATTTATTTTAACGATTCGGCGGTGTGTGAGCTGAATTTTCTTCACCCGCCGGAGGATGAACCGCCGGAAGAAACGCCGCTGGCGGCCCGGTTTGCGGCCCAGCTACAGGCCTATTTCTCCTCTTCGGTCAGGCCCTTCAGTTTTCCTGTGCTACTCAGAGGAACGGATTTTCAACGGCGAGTCTGGCATGCCCTGCAACAGATTCCAGCGGGTGAGGTCAGAACCTATGGCCAACTGGCCAAACAGGTACACAGCAGTGCCCGGGCAGTGGGTAATGCCTGTCGCCAGAATCCGGTACCGTTGGTGGTGCCCTGTCATCGGGTGGTGTCGGCCAAGGGCATCGGCGGGTTTGCAGGCAAGACGGAGGGGGCGGAAATCAGAATAAAACGATGGCTGCTGAAGCATGAAGGGGTTACATCCCCACATGAATAACGCGGATACTATTGTCGATGTATTTCTAGACACGCTGTGGATGGAGCGGGGTCTGAGCGAGAACACACTTTCGGCTTATCGCCAGGATCTGCAGCAGTTCGGAGACTGGTTGGGACAGCGACCGGGGGCGCACAATCTACTGGAGGTTTCGGGGGATGATATCCGCCGTTATCTGGATGCACGGCATAAGCAGCGGATCAGCACTCGCAGCAATGCCAGGATGATTTCCAGCCTGCGTAATTTTTATCGCTATCTGTACCGGGAAAAGGCTATCCATGCCGATCCCATGCTGCTGATCGATTCGCCCCGGCAGGGACGCAGCCTGCCAAAGTCGCTGAGTGAAGCCGATGTGGAAGCTTTGCTGGCGGCGCCAGATATCACCACTGTTCTGGGTTTGCGGGATCGGTGTATGCTGGAGGTGCTCTATGCCTGTGGTCTGCGCGTGTCCGAGCTGGTAGGGCTGGAGCTGGCCGGGGTCAACCTGCGCCAGGGCGTGTTGCGAATTAATGGCAAGGGCGGTAAACAGCGGCTGGTGCCGTTGGGAGAGGAAGCCATTGACTGGCTGGAGAAATATTGGGCCGAGGCGCGCCCAGGACTCTTGGTGGGGAGGCAAAGCGAGGCGCTGTTTGTCAGCCGTCTTGGACGGGGCATGACCCGTCAGGCCTTCTGGCAACTAATTAAACGCCATGCGGGGCGAGCGGGCATTGACAGGCCGCTTTCGCCGCATACCCTGCGTCATGCTTTTGCAACACATTTGCTGAATAATGGCGCCGATCTGCGAGTGGTACAGATATTGCTGGGCCACAGTGATCTCTCAACCACCCAGATTTACACGCATGTCGCAAAGGCGCGACTCAAGACCCTCCATGAGGTACATCACCCCCGCAGTTGAACTCACTCGGAAATCATAGGTCTGACAATTAATGGTGTGCTTCAAAAGCCGCGAAGACGGTAGACTACCGGACAGGACTGAAACCGGTATAATCTCTTCGTGTTCCTGAATGATATGTTTGGGGCGTGTCGGGATTCATATTTCCACTATTTTCAAGGTAAAATTATGCACTTATCTCCCAAATCTGTTTTTATCATGCTTGTTTCTTCTCTCTTTGCCCTGTCGGCCATGGCCGACAGCGGTCATCTGGAAAAAGTGCGCAGGACTCTTTCGGTGCAACTGGGCGTGCCCGCTAAAAATATTCATGACACTCCGGTGAGCAATCTCTATTTGGTGTCTATTCCACCGCGTCTGTTTTATATCAGCGGTGACGGCAAATATGTGATCAATGGTGACATGATCGATGTTGCCACGAAGACCAATGTGACCGAGGGTCTGCGAGGCGAGGCGCGCATGCAGGCCATTAATAATATGGGTGAAAAGTCCATGATTATTTTTAGCCCTAAAAAAGGCAAGGTAAAGCACACCATTACGGTATTTACCGATATTGACTGCCCTTATTGCCAGAAATTACACCGCGATATCGGTAAATACAATGCTCTGGGTATCCGGGTGCGTTATTTAGCCTATCCTCGCGCAGGCATTCCTTCCAGCTCCTATGACAAGGCGGAGTCGATCTGGTGTGCCAATGATCGTCAAAAAGCCATGACCCTGGCCTTTGCCAATAATGGGGAGGTAGCTAAAAGCAGGAAGTGCGATAATCCGGTCGCCGCCGAGTTCAAACTGGGCAATATGATCGGCGTGCGGGGGACACCGTCGCTGGTGTTGGATAATGGCCAGATGGTGCCGGGGTATGTCCCCCCTGAACGTCTGGCAGCTATCCTGGCTCAGGAATCGCCAAAATAAACGGATACACGTTCCCGCTGACCGGCCCAGGTTTCTGTTGTCGGTCCTTCCTCCTTTAGCCGCGCTTCCCTGTTCTTGTCTTTTCGTTTTGTGACGGACATCACAAAACGAAAAGACAGAGACCGAATTCAGGGTATTCCCTGATTTAAATTTTTAAGCATTTTGTGCAATCTCTTTATCCATATTCAAAGACAGTTTACCTGATGGATCGGGCGCGAGGCCTTTGATTATGGATAGCCACAGGGAAAAGTGAGGGAGGGCCGGAGGCCGGGCAGGGATGCAGGACGAATTCGCAGAGCAGGATGCTGCTAAGAAGCCGACGGGTTTCTCAAAATCGGGCGCTGCACCGACATTCAGGCGGGATAGCCTGCAAGGCACTCAAACAGGCGACCCTCTTTTGGGTCGCCTTTTTTTTTGCGGGCGGATTTCCGCTCAGCGCTCCAGATATTTCAGTTTATCTTCAACGCCGTCCCATTTCTCGGCGTCCTCGGGGGGGGGCTTCATTTCGCTGATGACGGGCCATTCTTTAGCCAGCTCGGCATTGAGCTCGATGAAATTGGTCATGTTATCGGGCACATCATCATCGGCAAAAATGGCTTCAGCCGGACATTCCGGTTCACATAGGGCGCAGTCGATGCATTCATCCGGATTGATGACCAGAAAATTAGGTCCTTCATAAAAACAGTCAACCGGGCAGACATCGACGCAGTCGGTATATTTACATTTGATGCAATTGTCGGTTACGACATAGGTCATAATAAATTCCCGTAGAAAAGAAGTTAAAATTGTATTTTATAGAATAACGCAGAGAACGCGAAGTCGCAGAGGCGCAAAGATTATTATTCTGGAGCATGAGCGGGGTTTTAAATCTCTTCGGGGGGTCATCCCCCGCCGTTTGCAACGGAATCGTTTATTCTCCCATTATTCAGAAATTCCTTGAAGGGTATGATCTTCCCGTTGTTTTTTCAATTGGTATAACAGGGTCAGGGCTTCCCGTGGGGTGAGATCATCGGGGTTGATTTCGTCCAGCATCGCCTCCAGCACGGAGGGTTTAGGGTCGGGCGTTGCCGATTCGTTCTGGGCTGGAACCGGATTCAGAGTGGTTGAGGATGACGGTATTTCCAGTTGTGAGAGTTTGTCCTGAGCTTGCTGGATCACCCTATGGGGCACCCCGGCCAGGGCTGCCACTTGCAGACCGTAACTCCTGCTGGCAGGGCCGGGCAGGACATTATGCATGAAGACAATGCCGTGTTCATGCTCTACTGCATCCAGATGCACATTGACACAGCCGGGCAGGGTTTCCGGCAGCTGGGTCAGCTCAAAATAGTGGGTGGCGAATAGACTCCAGGCTCGGATGTCCCGCACCAGTGACCGGGCACAGGCCCAGGCCAGGGAAAGGCCATCGAAGGTGCTGGTGCCGCGGCCGATTTCATCCATCAGCACCAGGCTCTGATCGGTGGCATTGTGCAGGATGTTGGCGGTCTCGGTCATTTCCACCATAAAAGTGGAGCGGCCGCGGGCCAGATCATCGGAGGCGCCGATGCGGGTAAAAATACGATCGATGGGGCCGATACGCGCCGAGTCGGCTGGCACGTAGCTGCCGATATGCGCCATCAGTACGATCAGCGCGGTCTGACGCATATAGGTGGATTTCCCACCCATGTTGGGGCCGGTGATTAGCAACATGCGCTGGCGACTGTCCAGGCATATATCGTTGGGGCGGAAGGGATCGGACCGGGCCTGCTCGATGACCGGGTGGCGGCCGCCGAGGATTTCCAGTCCCGGCCTGCCATCCAGGTCGGGCGGGATCAGTTTTAGGCTCTGTGCGCGCTCTGCGAGGCAATTAAGTACATCCAGTTCAGCCAGAGCGCGGGCGCTGTCTTGTAGCGGACTGAGATCGTTGTGCAGCGTGTCCAGCAGTTGTTCATAGAGCTGCTTTTCCCGCGCCAGGGCGTGCTCGTTGGCGCTTAGCACTCGTTCCTCCAGCGCCTTGAGTTCCGGGGTGATGTAGCGTTCGGCCGCTTTCAGGGTCTGGCGTCGCTGGTAGTCTTCGGGCAGGTTTTCAGAATGCAGACGGCTGACCTCGATGTAATAGCCATGCACCCGGTTATAGCCTACCTTGAGGCCGTTGACGCCGCTACGCTGGCGTTCGCGCTGTTCTAGCTCGCCGAGAAACTGTCCGGCATTGGCCTGCAGGCTGCGCAGCTCATCCAGCTCCGTGTCGTAGCCGAGGGCGATGACGCCGCCGTCACGGATCAGCAGCGGCGGGTTGTCGATGATCGCCTTTTGCAACAGACCGTGAAGCTGCGGGAACTCACTGATCTGTTTCAGTAACTCAGCCAGCCTGGCCGCCGTCGGTGTTAGCAGAGCGTGAATGTCGGGCAACCGTTCCAGCGCCGTGCGCAGGCGGCTGAGATCACGCGGACGGGCAGATCTCAATGCGATGCGGGTGAGAATGCGTTCGACATCGCCCACCTCTTGCAGCAGGGGTTGCAGGCTTTCAAAGCGATGCTCGTTGCTGAGGCAGGCAATCACCTGCTGGCGCTGACGCAAAATTTGCTGATCGCGCAGGGGGCGGTGGATCCAGCGGCGCAGCAGGCGGCTGCCCATGGGGGTCGCGCAGTGATCCAGAATCCCGGCCAAAGTGTGTTGTTGCTGGCCGTTCAGACCGTATTCCAGTTCCAGATTGCGGCGACTGGCGGCATCGAGAATGAGGCTGTCTTCTCGTCGTTCGACGCGCAGGTCACGGATATGCGGTAGCAGGCCGTGCTGGGTTTCCTGCACATAATGCAGCAGGCAACCGGCTGCGCGTACCGCCAGTGGCGCCTCGTCACAGCCAAAACCCCGCAGATCACGGGTGTGGAATTGTTCACACAGTAGGCGGTGGGCGCTGTCAGGTTCGAAATGCCAGGGTGGTTGACGTTTCAGACAGCGTAGCGACGCCAGCCAGTCTTCTTCTGCCAGTTCATCACTGATCAGCAGTTCTGCTGGATGCAGCCGCTCAAGCTCACCGCTCAGGGCTTCACAGCCGCTTATCTGCAGCAGGCGAAAACGGCCGCTGGCCATATTCAGGGTAGCCATGCCGAAATCATCCCTGTCTTTGAAAATGGCCGCTAGCAGGTTTTCCTGGCGTTCTTCCAGCAGCGCTTCATCGGTCAGGGTGCCGGGGGTGACGATGCGCATGACCTTGCGTTCCACCGGGCCTTTACTGGTGGCCGGGTCGCCGGTTTGTTCACAAATAGCGATGGATTGGCCTAATTTAATCAGCCGGGCAAGATAGTTATCCACCGCATGGTAAGGCACACCAGCCATGGGAATAGGTTCGCCGGCAGACTGGCCACGGGCGGTCAGGGTGATGTCGAGCAGGCTGGCAGCCTTGCGCGCATCATCGAAAAATAGTTCATAGAAATCCCCCATACGATAGAACAGCAAAATATCAGGATAGTCGGCCTTGATGCGTAGATACTGCTGCATCATAGGGGTGTGTTGTACCGATTTTTTCTTTGCTGTATCTACCATAATCAACGCTTAAGTATATAATATATATTAATATTTCTGTGTTTTTATTATTTCTTTAACCATCATGAAATTGCAGGGAATTTCATGAGATTTCGGAAAAGAGTGTAGGTGTTTATGGGCTTATCCAGTTGCTTGCAAAAACCTAAAGAAAATAACTTACGAGCGGCTCATTCAAAGCTGGCGCAACTTTTTGCGATAGCAAAAATCGTGACAGGTTTGAAAGCCACCTAGATAAGTTGTTGATGCCAGCCTCACTGATATTCTTTTTAGCACAACAGTGCGTGCTCCTCGAAGGAATCCCTTCCACCTTCCCCCGCGCGGTTCGTGTTTCTTAGACAGAGGGTCACTGCACGAATGCGGGCGACGGGTGGAGGGGTCTCGCCAGTCAACCCCTACCTTTGAAGGGCCTGTTTCAGGCTATCACTGAATCTGAGCCGGCGAAAGGGAAAACGGGGCCGACTCAAGCGAGCAAAAGCCAGAAACCTGTTGGAGCGATCACCCGACTTCGACTTCGAGTCCGATGCCCCGCACTTCATGGAGGTGGGGGTGCCCTCCTTTTAGCAACAATCAGGGTGAGAACGATCTGCGCATGACCAAGGTAGAGCAGAAGATATCCGGTTGTTTCCGCTCTATGGAAGGGGCCAAGATCTTCTGTCGGGTTCGCAGCTACCGGTCGACTTGTTGCAAGCAGGGCATGACGGCGACTCAGGCATTGACACTGCTTTTTCAAGGCAAAAATCCGTATTTTCTAGAAAGGGACGTGGCCTGACAGGCGCGTTCATGACAGAATGGGCTGAATAGTTATCCCAAATCTATGAGCATTTTCACCGTTCAAATTCATATTGCTGTGAGCGCCTGTCTGCTGGGGGAGCGAGTACGTTATGACGGCGCACAAAAGCGTCATCCGTTAATAATGAAGCTGGCAGATGAGTTTGTCCTGCAGTCCTTTTGTCCTGAAGTGACAATCGGCTTGAGTGTGCCGCGTGCGCCGGTGCAACTGGTAACCACAGCAACTGGCATCCGGGCGCGGGGCGTGACTGATCCTGCCTATGATATTACCGCCAGACTACAGACTTATGCTCAGATGCAAAGTGAGGCGTTAAAGATCTGCGCTGGGGTAATATTCAAATCCCGCTCACCCAGCTGCGGTCTGGGCAGTACTCCGCTGTTTAATGAACAGGCTGAGCAAACGGGCAAAACCGGTGGTTTGTTTGCTGTTGTATTGCGGGACTGCCTGCCAGACGTGCCGATGGTGGAGGAAAGTGTACTGGCTACTGAAGCCGAGATTGCAGTCTTTGTGGAACAGGTGCGCGGTTATAGCAAGCGGCGAGTGGCGAGGGTGTAGGTTGATGAGTAAAACGAAGCCCCACACCAGCATCCTGATGCTCAGGCCGCAATAATCAAGCGCAAAGCATCCAGGCGCAGGCCGGTTTGCTGCATGTATTCGCTCAGTTCTGCGCGTTGATTCTCAAGAAAGGCGATTTCTTCGTTGCGTACATTCGGGTTCACCCGCTGCAGTTCCTGCAGACGTCGTATTTCATTACCAAGCCGTTTTTGCATCTGGGCTGTTTGGGTATCAATGATCGGTGGTAGTTGTCGCGTAGCCAGTTCCCCGGCATGCTCGATGATTTTTCGCAAACTGCTCTGCTGCTTGCTGATAATCTGGCGCCGGGTGTAGGGATCCAGTTCGACCGTCAGCGCTTCCAGTTCGGTAATGGGAATCGTGACGCTGTGATCATTGAGCCGGGTGTCTACCAGAAGGCGAATCAGTTGCGGTGGCAGAAATCGATCAATTTGCAGTTGCCGGGGGGCGGCGCCTTCGATGCGGAACAGGGTTTCAAGCAGGATATCGCCGGTTTTAAGTGCAGGGTGTTTACAGATGGCCAGCGCGGCATTGCCCTGTTCACTGCTGAGTATGAGATCCATGATACCGGTGACCATGGGATGCTCCCAGCTTATGAAATGCTGATCTTCATGCACCAGTGCATGTTCGCGTGAGTAGGTGAGTGTCAGGCCTACGTCGGGCAATTCCGGGAAATGATGAATGAGCATGTGACCGCTGGGTCGTGCTACATGGCTTTTGAAGTCGTGTTGCTCGTAGTCCACGCCATAGGTGTCGAATACCAGCTGCATATAGTCGGCGCAGCCGGAACCCTGATCCTGTTTTTCCAGCAGGGAGACGATCCGGTGGGCTTCGGCCTCACGGAAGGAGTTCAATTCCAGCAGGCGATCCCGTCCCTGTTGCAGGTGCGTGGAAATTTTCTGGTACAGGGAGCGGGTTTGTTGCAGCAGTGCCTCCCGCCTGGAGGCACTGTCCCTGGGTTGTTGTAACAGGTTCAGTAAATCCGTTTCCACCTGTTGATACACGCTCTGTCCTGCGGGACAAGTGTGGGTAAAGGCATCAATGCCCTGATGATACCAGTCGAACATGATCGCCTGGGCGCTGTCTTTGATAAAGGGGACGAGGATCTCAATGGTATGGTTCTGGCCGATACGATCCAGGCGGCCGATGCGTTGTTCGAGTAAATCGGGGTTCAGCGGCAGATCGAACATGATAAGATGGTGGGCGAACTGGAAGTTGCGGCCTTCGCTGCCAATCTCTGAACAGATCAGGGTTTGTACGCCTTCTTCCATATCGGAAAACCAGGCCGCGGCCCGATCCCGCTCGATGATGCTCATGGCTTCATGGAATACCGCTGCACGCAGGCCATGACGCCGCCGCAGGGCGGCTTCGAGTTCCAGTACGGTGGCGGCTGAGGCGCAGATGACCAGTACTTTTTTTCCGCGCAGGCTTTTGAGAGTCTGATAAAGCCAGTCAAGCCGAGGATCCCGATCCACCCAGTCGGGTTCGTGATCTTTTTTGTGTTCCTGATAAATGCGTTCCGGGGTGAGGGCGAAGCGGGCGATATCCATTTGGGGTTTAGCGTTTTCGGTGGCCTGAACAATCGTTTGCAGATAACCGGCCTCGGCTTCCAGCGCGAAGCCCTGTAATGCCCGTTGTGGAAATCCCTTGATAGTGTTACGCGAGTTGCGAAACAGAATGCGGCCAGTGCCGTGGCGGTCGCGCAGTAACTGGATCAGGGTTTCAGCGGTTTCAACGCGGTCTTTTTCGTCAGCGCCAGCCAGTTGCTCAAGCAGGCCCAGCGCCGAAGAACTGTCGGCCAGCGCGATTTTCAGCGCCTGCTGATTAGCTTCATTCAGATAGCCATGCTCCTGCAGTTCTTCAACTGCATGGGCGATGGGCGCATACAGATTTTCCTCGGCTAGAAATTCGTCCAGACTGAAAAAACGATCCGGATCCAGCAGTCGCAGGCGGGCGAAGTGACCTTCCGCGCCCAGTTGTTCGGGGGTGGCGGTCAACAGCAGCACGCCGGGCGTGACTTTGCTTAAGGCTTCCACCAGTTCATATTCCGGGCTGGCCCTGCCGACATGCCATTGTAGGTGATGCGCCTCATCGACCACCAGGGTATCCCAGTTGCCGGCCAGGATCTGTTCCCGACGCAGGGGATTTTCCTGTAAAAACTTCTGGTTGCACAGCACTAACTGTTCACTGTGAAAAGGATTGTCATAGTCATGCTCAAGGGAGGCGCAACGCTGTTCATTGAAAATGCTGAAACGCAGATTGAAACGGCGCAGCATTTCCACCAACCACTGGTGTTGCAGGCTTTCCGGCACCATGATCAAAATGCGCTGGGCGCGGCCGTTGAGATATTGTTGATGCAGGATCAGTCCGGCCTCAATGGTTTTTCCGAGACCCACTTCATCGGCCAGTAACGCTCGCGGGGCGCTGCGTGAGCCAAGCTCATGGGCAATGAACAGTTGGTGGGGCACAAGGCTGACACGCGCACCGGCCAGTCCACGAATCGGGGAAGGCAATAGACTGTGCAACCTGTTTAAGGTGATATAACGTAATTCATAGGCGCTGTTTTTATCCAACTGTAGATTGAACAGGCGATCCCGTGGCTTGTTCAGTTTCATCGCATGATTGAGGCGGCCTTCTTCAATCCGGTATTTTTTACCCGCCTCGTCTTCGCCGAAGTAGGTCAGCAGGCCATTTGCCTCACTGACTTCTTCGATCCTGATTTTGGTGCCGTCAATATCTTCAATGCTGTCATGCTGGCTGAAATGCACCCGAGTCAGCGGCGAGCCTTCGCGGGCATAGATGCGGTTTTCATCGCTGGCGGGGAAATGCAGGCTCACGGTGCGCGTGTCTGCCTGGTCAATCACACCCAGGCCCAGCTCAGGTTCGGTATCACTGATCCAGCGCTGGCCAGGAATAAAATTATTATTTGTCATTCAAGATGTTAACCAGTGGGAGTCTTCTGAACGTGATCACAGGGGATAGTCGTGTACCTGTGGTGGGAATTCTTTTACACTACGCGCCCATGAGCAAGAGCCTTTTTACGTATGGAACCCTCGAAATCCCCCAGGTAGCGCAGATTATAACCGGTCAGGTACTGACTGGTGCGCCCGCCCGGCTTGAGGGGTATGCCCGTTACCAGCTAAAGAATCATGCCTATCCTGGGATTATACAGGAAACCGGCGCCAGTATTACAGGAACCCTGTATTTGGACCTGGATGACATGCTGATGGCGCGGATGGATGAATATGAAGATACCTGCTATGAAAAACGCAGGTTGCAGGTCATAACGGGAGATGGCATGACACGGGATGCACAGGCCTATGTGGTGCCGGAAGAAAACCGGGAACTGCTGAGTTCCCAGCCCTGGGATCGGGAACGTTTCATCAGCAATGAACTGGATGCTTTTCTTCGCAATATTATGAGCTGACGGTAAATCTCGTAGGGCACAAACAACGTGCCCACGCGTAAAGATTGGGTTGAGGCGGGTTCGCTGATTTATTCCCCGTGAGCGACCGCAGAAAGTGCCTGTGGCGCACTAAAAACGCGCCCGCCTTTTTACCGGACTCTGATCCCAAATTCACAGACTCATTTCATAGGCATAATGCATGTAGGCCGGCCGGAAAACATGTGGCCGTTTGGTCTGTTTAAGATCCCTGTTCAGATGCTTTATACAGTCACAGGCAAACTCCCTGACTTCCTTTTCTGTACCCGAACGAAAACCGTTGATTTCGGTGATGCCGTTGGTAATAACATAACGGTACCAGCGCTTTGTTTGTGCGCCGGCGGGGGGTTGCGTTTTTCCCAACATAAGAAGGCGATATTTTGACATGCGCATATCCTCTGTGTCGAACATACCGAAAATATAGGCAAGGTTTGTGTCTGCGATATGACGCGAGTGTGTCGAATTTATGAAGGCTGAAATTTTCAGCCGACGATATCAAGCACCCGGCGGCGGAAATTCAGGCCGCGCTGCGCACAGAGTTTTTCACAGGCCGCGACGTCCACGCCTTCGAGTCCGTCGATGGCGGTCAAACTGACATGGTCAACCCGGTCATTAGCCAGAACCGAAAAATCGA
Source organism: uncultured Thiohalophilus sp. (assembly GCA_964596835.1). Taxonomy (GTDB): domain Bacteria; phylum Pseudomonadota; class Gammaproteobacteria; order UBA6429; family Thiohalophilaceae; genus JAADGZ01. Next base: position 33,147 of record CAZQVV010000007.1, read on the forward strand.
GCATGGCCTCGAAGGCGCCTTCACGCTTGGGACGGCAATGCTGCTTATACACCGCTTCGTTCTGGGCGTTCATGGAAATAGACAGCTCGTTGATCAGACCGGCCAGGCGGGGGGTGACATCCTCTTTATATATCAGGTTGGCCAGTCCATCGGTGTTGATGCGTATCCAGGTGCTCGGGTGTTTGGCCTTCAACTGGCGAGCAACGTCAAGCAGCGTATCCAGGCGCAGGGTTGGCTCGCCGAGGCCACAGAAAACAATCTGTTTGTAGGGGGCGGGATTGCCGATGGCGTGGATAACCTCATCCGCATCAGGTTCGCGCAATAACCTTAAATCATAGCCCCGGACAACCCACTCACCATGATATTTTGGACAGAAGTCGCACCGCAGGGTGCAGTGCCACGTGATATTGAGATAACAGTTGCCATGCAGTTCGTAGGCAATAATTTCCCTGGGCGGTTGTTTACCGGCTTTGGCGGTGCAGGGAATACTCATGATTGATTTTAGTACCTTAGAAATGATTTTCTGTGCATTTTACAGAAAATTATTTCGTAAAGGTACTTATCCTGCGGTTTATCCGGGTTAGGTTACGGCCAGTGAAACGAGATACAGCAGTCCCATGAAAACGGGCTGGTGCAGCATGTAGATAATCAGACTATGTTTGCCGCCAAAACTCAGCGTGCGCATGAACGGATGTGTGCTTTGCCAGTTTTGCAGCCAGGCTTGAGGCTGTTTCTGAAATACGAGTTTGCCGATGAAAATGCCCAGTAGCACGACGCCAAACCAGGGTAGCAGGGGCACATAATCTTCGGTAAAGGGTTTATGGGTCATCAGGCCGATCCATTGCAGCCAGGGCTGGTTGAAAACGGCATTTTGAAACTGGGTGCCCAGAACAACCAGGCCCGCTCCAAGAACAAGATTGAGCCAGTAGAAACGGACGAAGGCTAATCCCAGTACGCTGGCTAGCGCAATGAAGTGCAGAATACCGAAAAAGATCATGCGATCGGAAAACTGGATATACGTAACGATGCTGACCAGAATGGCGAAAACAATTAGCAGTCCCAGTCGGCGGAAATAGGCGCGAGGTTTAAAGCCGTAGCGGGTGGCCAGTGACAGACTGACGCCGACCAGGCCGAGAAACAGGCTGACAATGAGCGTGCGGTAATTTAGCCAGAAGGGATTGTGATAGAAATCCAGCTGAAGAAAGCCGAAATAGTTCAGATCAAAGCTGAAGTGGTAGCTGAACATCATCAGAATAGCGAGTCCGCGCAGCACATCGATAATCGGATATCGCTGTTTTATGGGGCTGGATTTAGCTGGCTGGGGGGTCATCTGTAAGGGATATTCTCATTTGCGGCCTGAGTCGATAGAATTCTATTGTATCAAGGTCCGGCCTGAATCTCAGCCACGGACGTAAAACCTGTTTTTTACAGGGGTATTCTTTATTCAGAAACAGGTAAAACAATCGCCATGCCGCAAACCGGGGAATCAGTATTCGCACACGAACGCAAAACACCGTCTGATTCCGGCGGCTATGACTGGGGTTATATTCTTACGGTGGCAAAGGAACACCGGCGTGATCTGATACTCGCCCACCTGGTCGCGATTTTCGCTGTGCTGGTCACGGTGCCTATTCCCCTGTTGATGCCTCTGCTAGTGGACGAAGTGCTGCTACATAAACCCGCTACCCTGGTGGGAGTGATGAATGGCGTGTTTCCAGCGCAGTGGCACGGGCCGGTGCTGTATATCGGCACTATTCTGCTGTTAACGATGTGCCTACGCATGACGGGATTGTTGCTGGGGGTATGGCAGACCATGCGTTTCACCCTGGTGGCCAAGGATGTGACCTACCGTATGCGCCGGGGACTGCTTGCTCGCCTGCAAACGATTTCCATGGCCGAGTACGAAACCCTGGGCAGTGGTGCGGTGGCCTCACGTTTTGTGACGGATCTTAATGTGATTGACGGGTTTGTCGGCGTCTCACTCAGTAAAACCCTGGTGTCTATTCTGAGCCTGATGGGTATTACCGTTATTTTGTTGTGGATGCACTGGCAACTGGCGCTGTTCATCCTGTTTATGAATCCGCTGGTTATTTACTTTACCGTGGCGTTAGGCAAGGGTGTCAAACATCTGAAGAGGCGGGAAAACAGCGCCTTTGAAATTTTCCAGCAGGCCCTGGTGGAAACGCTGGAGGGCATTCATGAAATCCGGGCCGGTAATCGTGAGCGCCACTACCTTGGCCGGGTCATGGAAAAGGCGAGGAAAATAAAAGAGCATTCCGCCGCCTTTTCCTGGAGGTCCGATGCGGCCGGCCGGTTTTCTTTCGGCGTCTTTCTCCTCGGGTTTGATATTTTTCGCGCTATCAGTATGTTGATGGTGGTGTACTCCAATCTCAGTGTGGGCGAGATGATGGCGGTGTTCGGTTATCTCTGGTTCATGATGGGGCCGGTGCAGGAGGTGTTGAATATCCAGTATGCCTGGTATGGCGCAAAGGCGGCCATGCAGCGCATTAATCAGCTGTTTGAGCTGCAGCAGGAGCCGGAATATCCGCATTTGCATAATCCTTTCAGCGGCAGGCAAACCGTCGGCATCGAAGTGCGGGATATCTGTTTCAGTTATGCCCGGGATAGTGAGGCGGTGCTTCGGCATGTCAATCTCGAGATTCGCCCGGCGGAAACCGTCGCCCTGGTCGGTGCCAGCGGCGGCGGTAAGTCCACCCTGGTGCAGATCCTTCTCGGCATGTATCCCGCACAGCAGGGGATGCTGTATTTTGATGGCGTGCCCGTGACGGAAATCGGCCTGGATGTGGTGCGTGATAATGTGGCCACGGTGATGCAGCATCCGGCCATATTCAATGACTCGCTACGCCAGAATCTGACCCTGGGACTGGATATCGTTGATGAGACCCTGTGGCAGGCGCTGGAGACGGCTCAGTTGCATGATGTGGTGCTGGCTATGCCACAGGGACTGAATACGATCGTCGGCCGTCAGGGCGTGCGTCTGTCGGGGGGGCAACGCCAACGTCTGGCGATGGCGCGTATGCTGTTGAGCCAGCCCGGCGTGGTGATTCTGGATGAAGCCACGTCAGCACTGGATACGGCCACCGAAGCCCGCTTGCATGCCGCCATGCGTGATTTTCTGCAAACGCGCACGACTCTGATTATCGCCCACCGGTTAAGTGCGGTAAAACAGGCGGACAGGGTTTATGTGTTCGAGGACGGACACATTATTGAGGAAGGCGTACACGAGGATCTGATTCGCAGTAATGGCCTTTACAGCCGTCTCTACGGCCGGCAGGAAGAGGCTGAAAGATAGCGCTTTTTCCTGCTGGCATGACATATTCCGCTAAAATTTTAATAACGACGCGCCATGTCATATCATACGGATCATTCTCTTACTGAACTGCGGGAACTTTTTTGTATTTAAAGGTATCTATCTCGATTCTGAAACCCGGATAACGGCTGAGTTTTTCGCTGTGTTTTATTCTGCGGACCGATATTTTGCAATGATTGCAAGGGGGCAACTATAATGAACTCGAAACTGATGATTTTACCTGCGGCAGAAGCAAACGCTATTCAGTTGTTGCGTGTGCCGGATGATTTTGAAGAACAGGAAGCCTACCGTTACGTCACGGGCGTGATCGCCCGGGCGGAAGAAGATAATCCGGACTATGACTGGGAGGATATAGCCATCGAACTGGAAGCGTATGGTTTCGAAACCGTTGATTTTATACTTGGCCCGGACCTGGGTTAGAACGATAGCGAGGAATAAATAACATGCCTACTTATGATTATGCCTGTGAAGAAAATGGACAAGTCGTAGAAGTCCAGCACCGAATGAATGAAGTCATCACCCGCTGGGGTGAACTATGTGAACGCGCCGACATTGATGTGGGAAATACCGCAAAGAATGCGGCAGTGAAAAAACTGGCGACCGGTGGTCAGGTGGTGCGCAGCAGCAGTCTGGGTGACAGTGCGCCGCCCTGTGCCTCCGGGGGCTGTGGCCGAAGCTGTGGTTTGTAATGGAAGTTAATGCCTTCGCTCAACCCAACCATCAGCACGATATGTAGGTTGGGCTGAATGGTTTATGTGAAGCCCAACCTACAGACGTCCTAATTTGTTAGGCCACTAGTAACGCGGCATGCCATCAATGTGTAGTTGTGATTCGGGCAGACCGTGTTCTGTTAATTTGCGGCTCAGCAGCTTGAATCTTTCTTCGGGGCCATTCATATAAATATCACAGTCCGATAGATCCGGATGATCCTGTAGCAGCCTGTCTCCCCAATGTTGCAATTGCTCTGCGATATCTGCTTGCGATCCGGCGGGCAGCGTTTCTGCGCTGTAAACAAAATGATCTTCTGCATCATTCCATGCGCGGCAGTAATTCTCCAGATAGTGAGGGGTCTCGGAGCTGACAAGCCAGTACAGGTGTATGGCCTGTTTCGTTTCGCGTGCGAGCGCATGTTCAATCAGGCTTTTAATCGGCGCAAAGCCGGTTTCATAAGCAATAAAGATCAAGCTCCGTGGCGAATCTTCATCAAGATGAAAATTACCATAAGGGCCGATGACGGTAAGCTTGTCTTTGAGCTTTATGCGATTGAAAACATAATCTGAAAATGCATCCCCCGGGTTATGGTGAACATGAAACTGCAGATACATGCCGTTACAGGGGCAACTGGCTATCGATATTTCATGTGGTGGCAGGCCCTTGATTTCGAGACGGACATACTGCCCGGCAAGAAACTGTAACGAATGACTGCGCGGGGTTCGCAACTGTAACAGGCGGATATCGTCACTGGCGCTTTCAATCCGGTAAACACTGGACTGAATTTTCTGTTCGGTAATATCATGGGCGCTGCCTGGTTCATAGGCCTCCAGCAGCAGATCGCTTGCAGGCTTGCAACGGCATAGCAAAATCTGCTCATGCTCCTGTCCGTTATTTTTGAAAACATAATCAGAATGCAGACATTCGGCAATCTCACCTTCCAGCAGGCTGGCCTGACATTTCCCGCATTGACCATTACTACAGTTGTATTCCAGCGTAATGCCGCTACGCAGGGCGGCCTCGAGCAGGGTTTCACCGAATTCGACATTAAACTGATGACCGCTGGGTTGCAGGGTGACACGTACGCTCATATAAAGGATCCTTTAATTTCTCTGGATTTAATCTCTCGCCGCTTGCAGCGGAAACGGTAGGATGGGTAGAGCAAAGCGAAACCCATCGTCACGTCTGTTTGCAGCAGGGCGGTTTATAGTGCAAATAATTCCGACAGCATAATAGCTAAACTCGATTTTGCGATCCAGTCTGAATAGGCGTTCTAAATACCGGTCCAGCCGGTATGTGTTTTTAATCCGCAAATGAACGCTAATAATAAAGCTATTTTGCATTATTGGCGGACTGTTTCATTAAGTGTCCTGGTATTTGGAACACTTAATTTAGTGGGCCTGACAAATTTGATATCAAGAGTCTATGCGTATAGGTATTTATTTTTTAGAGGAAATTACGTTAACCTGCATCCTGGTTCGGGGAAAGCCTGTTTAGCCGGAAAGTTACATGCAGTCAGACATCATCGCCATTGCTATCGCCTATATTCTTGGGCTGGCCGCACGCGCTGTCGGCTTACCGCCGCTGGTAGGGTATTTGCTCGCCGGGTTTGCCGAACATGTTTGCCATGAACTGTTGCCAGAACCCAGCCAACCTGTACTTTAATGTCCGTAACCTGTTTTTATGAACAGCTACGAAAATATTTTTTGCAGATAAAATAATCCAGTGATAATTTGCCGGGGCCATATAGCGAAAGCATCAACAGCGCCATGCCCCAGAGCATGTGCTGGCTGAGTCCCAGTGGGCTAATGTCCGGATACGATGTGGCGGCAACAATATTGAACACGAATAGCGCCAGGGCGGAATAGCGGCCGCCCAGGCCAATGACAAGCAGGACAGGCAATGCCAGTTCGGCTGCGGTACCCATGTAGGCCGCCACGGTGGGAGAAAGCAGCGGCACACTGTACTCATATTCAAACAGCATAATGGTGCTATCGAAGCTCTGAATCTTCGTGAGTCCTGATTTGAAGAAAGCCGTGGCGACCCAGAGTTTCAGCGCCAATTCAATAAGGGGTGTTATTATAGACAGAATACGCCCATACAGGGAGTCGAGCGCAAAGACTTTCTGAACCAGGATAGAATTTTTGATAGCGTCAAAATTGGTCATGAGAGTTCCTTGAGTTGTCACCGCTGGGAACAGCTAAAAACCAGTCTGGCAGAGTATAAAGGCAGCGGGTATTGTTGCAAAACAGCCTGTCCCGCCACCTCATTGGGTAAACGACTTACGTTTACCCCTTGGTTTTGCCACCGGCAATTCTCTTGCAGGTGCCTTTTGGGACATAAACCCAGTCCGTAGCAACCCTATCCTTGGACGACTGTCCGGCACAGGCATGCCCACTGCTACCGCAGTCATTCATCCCGGCCTTGACGATACCGTAACATTTTTCCATACCGGGTTTGGCTTTGGCGGCGAAGGCTGTACTTGCGCCTGCCACAAGACCGAGAGCAATCATGCCGCTTAGCAGGGGTTTTATGTTTTTCATTGTGTTCTCCATTAGGGGTTGACGGTTTGCCAGTGTCCGCACAGCATTGAATAACGGACTGTGCTGATATAACTAGACTTGATTCTACTTGTCAATCTTTCAGGTCTCAAAAATTTATTTATTTGGATAGGGCTGACAGACTTTTCCACCCCATATTTTTTATAATGTTACATAATTTTAAGGGATGTTTTTTATTTGCCTCCAGGAATTGGGTGGGCCCCAGGGTCTTAAACGTTATGCCCACTCAAAATACGATATTTGAAACGCGGGTAAATGCCTGTTCGGTTGATTTATACCGTGATGGATTCTGGCTTTGCCGCAATCAGGCGAAGATCGATGATCCAGTGTATGTGCGGGAGCCACTTAAAACCATTGGAGCACGCATCAGCCGGTCTTTGCTGAGCACAGTGATCATCCTGCGATAAGAGTCAGGGTGATCCGTCGCTGTTGCGGATGTAATCGATGTTCCCACAGGTACAAGCTCTGCCAGGTACCTAGTCCCGGGCGGCCATCGGTGATGGGAATGCTGATACCGGCCTGGGTGAGAATGCTGCGTACATGGGCGGGCATATCGTCTTCCCCTTCGTCGATATGAATGAACATGGGATCACCATCGGGAACCAAGTTGCCCATGAAAGTCTCCAGATCGTGGCGGACATCCGGATCGGCGTTCTCGCACAGTATCAGTGAGGCGCTGGTGTGATGCACGAAACAGTGACAGAGTCCGCTGTCGATGCCGGATTCCCGCACACAACGGGCCAGATCAGGGCTCAGGTCATAGGTGCCGCGCCCGCGGGTCTGGATGTTCAGTATTTTCTGCATAATCCTGCCGTTCTGTTTTTATGACTGCCGGTACCTGGCAGACTACTGATCCGGCACACTTGTTTTCCTCTTCTATTATATCCGTGCGTGCCTTTCCTGCGTTTAACTTTGCGCAGAGAGGAGTTCTACGATGTCCGCTGATTTGGCGATGCTGTCCTGATAGCCCAGTTCGATCAGCGCCCGGCAATAGCCTTTTTCAAACAGCAGATAACTGGCCAGACTGGAACTGTTGCGGCTGTAGGCACCCATGCTTTTCAGTAGAAAACGCAGGCTGCCGGGTAGTTCATGCAGGTATTCCAGTGCAAGCTCGCCCAGATTGCGGCTGGGCGAGATCACCAGCACATCTACCTTGCGCAGTTCAATCCCGTGCTGAATACGTTGTTCTTCCGGGATAATTTCAATGGTTTTATTAATCCGCTGGAGACGCTCAATGTCCGCCGAGAGGCTGTCAAGGAAAATGCTGTCCAGCGCATGACCGGCAATCTGGGCGAGACTGGGCTCCTGCAGGTGGCGGCGGCGGGGGATGCCAGGCAGGACTTCCTGGCGATTGCCAATGATCAATATTTTGTTAGCCCCCAGATGCAGGGCTGGACTGATAGGAGCGATCTGACGCATTGAACCATCACCAAAAAATTCCCGGTTAAGGCGCACGGGCGCGAAAATAAAGGGGATAGCCGAGGAGGCCATCAGGTGGGTAACGGTAATTTTAGCGCGTGAGCCAATGCGTCGCGAACGGGCCCAGGGTTGCAGAGAGGCATCCGCATGAAAAAAAGAGACCGACTGCTGGCTGCTGTAACCTGAGGCCGTAATAGAGAGGGCATGGAGATAACCCTGGTCGATAGAATACTGGATGTCCTCGCTATGGATATACTCTTTTAGCAGTTTTTCCAGCGGACTTCGGTCGAACAGAGAGAGGGAACCCCGGCGCTTATTCATGCCGGCGGAAAGCATGGCCAGAAACCAGTTAGTACTGGTTTTTAACAAGCTCCAGCTGTCTGTCTTGAAAACATGCCGGGCATGGAAGTTTGACCAGATGTCGTGAATGCGCTGGACTGATTTGTTGAAGTTATAGGCATGGGTAGCCAATGCGGCCGCGTTGATAGCCCCCGCCGACGTGCCGCAGATAATATCGAAGGGATTATGGGCGTCATCAGGCAGCATTTCCGCGATAGCCTTGAGTACTCCTACCTGATAGGCTGCGCGCGCGCCTCCGCCGGACATAATGATACTGGTTTTTCGTTTTTGTTTATTCATATGATCTAAAGCAGGCTCCCCTGGGCTTAAGGCAAGTATAGTCCAGGAATCATTGTATTTTTCGGGCCGTCTGTTTGTTTATTTTGCCATAGTGCAATATAGTTGGAGCGCGACGCTATCTTAGTGATGTCGCAACTTTATATGATCCATAACCGGGAGTTATTTCTTGCCTGATAGCATTGCCGCGATCGATCTGGGTTCCAACAGTTTTCACCTCCTGGTTGCCCGGCCCATGGATAAAGGCATACAGATGATCGATCAGGACAAGGAAATGGTTCGCCTGGCTGCGGGGCTGCAGGCAGACAAAAGCATTGACAGTGAAACAAGAGAGCGGGCGATGGAATGCCTGTCCCGCTTTGGACAGCGCATACGCCATATCAGTCCGGATGCCATTCGCATCGTCGGTACCAATACCCTGCGTGCTGCGCGCAAAAACAGAAAATTTATCAAACAGGCGCAACTGCTGTTAGGGCATGAGATCGAAATCATCTCCGGCATTGAAGAAGCACGCCTTATCTACCTGGGGGTAGCGCATAGTATCGCCAGTGACAATGGCCGGCGTATGGTGGTGGACATCGGCGGCGGGAGTACCGAGATCATCGTTGGCGAACGCTTCGAGCCCCTGCGTATGGAAAGCCTGTACATAGGCTGCGTGAGTATGACCCAGCGTTATTTTGCCGATGGAAATGTCAGCGCCGGACAGGTTGGCCAGGCGCGGCTTGCAACCCTGCTGGAACTGGAACCGCATATCAAGCTGTTTCAGAAACTGGGCTGGACTCACAGTATTGGCGCATCCGGTACAGTACGGGCAGTGGAATCGGTGGCGCGCGCCAATGGTTGGGCCAATGGCGATATTACCGCATCTGCACTGGCGAATATTATTCAGAGTTATATCCATGCAGGTAGTCTGGATGCCATCGATCTTGCGGGCCTGAAAGCGGAACGCTCGTCGGTCTTCCTGGGGGGCGCGATTATTCTCGCTGCGGTTATTGAAGCTTTTGATATTCAATCAATGATGGTATCCACTGGCGCGCTACGGGAAGGCTTGCTCTATGATCTGATCGGTCGTAGCCAGGAAAAGAGTACCCGCCAGCAGGCGGTGGCTGATTTGCTGATACGTTGCAGGCTGGACAAGGCCCATGCCAGGCGGGTTGAAAAAACCGCCACAGCGTTGTGGGCGCAGGTGGCGGCAGACAATGCGTTGAGCGACAGTGATTGTCAAAAAATGTTGGGCTGGGCGGCCCGCTTGCACGAACTGGGATTGAGCATCGCCCACAGTCAGCACCACAAACACGCGGGTTATTTTCTTCGCCATGCCGATCTCTCCGGTTTTTCCTGGCAGGAGCAGCAGGTACTGGCGGCCATTGTACAGGCTCACCGGCGTAGTTTCCCGTATGATCTGTTTGCCGGCCTGCCCAGGGTCTGGCGGGAAAAGGCGATGCAGCTGGCTTTGCTGTTGCGTCTGGCAGTGATTCTGCACCGCAGCCGCAGCACCGCAGGCGTGTTCGTGCCGGACTGTCAGTTGACAGAAAAGACCCTCCACCTGACCTTTTCGAGCAACTGGTTGCAACAGCACCCCCTGAGCTTGGCAGATTTTGAAGAAGAAGCCCGGCTATTGGCCAAGCGGGATATCGAGTTTACATTTAAATAATGCATCAATGATTGTTTCGTGGCGGATCGGTGGTGCTGTAAACGCCAAAGCGAAGCCCACGTCACCCGCAAATGTTGCTGACGAGCCTGTTAAACTCTAAGTACTGAGGGATCCTCATAAAATAATCTTATAAAAGTAAACCGATAAAAGAAATATCCGCCAATGAACGCCAATATTTTATGTTGATGTGTCTGCGGCACAGAATACCATCATGAATGCTTTTGCCTTTATTGGCGTATATTCGCGTTCATTGGCGGACGGACAAGCTTTTGACTTTAGCGAAACGGCCTACATCCGACAAGCTTCCTTCGACAAGCTTCCTTCGACAAGCTTCCTTCGACAAGCTTCCTTCGACAAGCTCAGGATGAACGGTGATTTAATCAGATGCATCTTAAAAGTGGGCGGGTATTTGGAACGCCTATTTAGTGCCTTTTTATTACTAAGGAGTACGTTGGTTAACCGACATTCATATGCCTGATTTCCTTAAAATATCCGTATTTCCCCGACTATTTGATAAAAGCATGTCGGCAAATCAATAACCCCCTTAGTAAGATTGTGATCAAAGCCATTAGTACCTTAGAAATGATTTGGGTGTGGTTCTTTTGTTACGACAGAAAATCAATAGCTTAGAAGTT
>CAZQVV010000008.1:0-43863 GCA_964596835.1 uncultured Thiohalophilus sp.
TCCTTCGACAGGCTTCCTTCGACAGGCTTCCTTCGACAGGCTCAGGACGAACGGCCATTCCTAAAGAGTACGGGTATTTGGAACAGTTTCTCGTTCCCACGCGGAGCGTGGGAACCAGTAATCCCCACGAATATTTTCTAAAAGTCAAACGCTTATCGATCCGCCAATGAACGCGAATATACGCCCATAAAGGCAAAAGCATTCAATGTTGCATTCTGGCCGCAGGCACATCAACATAAAACATTGGCGTTAATTCGCGTTTATTGGCGGATATTTCTTTTATCTGTTTACTTTTAAAGGTTATTTTGTGGGATCCCTCAGCATTTAAACCGGTTATTTCCCTGCGGAACGCATAATACCTTGAATCGCCTTCTGTAAATCCGCCGGGTATACCAGTGTTTTACTGTTGGTTGACTCCGCGAGTTTTTTCAGGGAATCAATATATTTTTCGCCCAGCAAATACATCACTGGCAGCTCATCTTTAATGGAATCACTCACTTTGGCAATGGCATTGGCGGAGGCTTCAGCCAGGAGAATGGTGGCCTCTGCTTCTTTTCTCGATGCTTCCAGTTTACCTTCAGCTTCCAGTATCGTCGCTTGTTTCTGGCCTTCTGCCGTGGTCACCGAAGCGCGGCGCTGACGTTCTGCTGCCGCCTGCTCTTCCATCGCTTTCTGCATGGTTAGTGAAGGATTAATATCCTGGATCTCAACGGTTTTTACCACCACACCCCAGTCAGCAATGTCATCCGAAATAGCTTTTTTAAGTTTCGCTTTAATCATATCACGCGATGACAGCGCATCATCCAATTTCATTTCACCGATAATCGAGCGCAACGATGTTTGCACCAGCGTGGCTAAAGCCAGCACATAATCTTCTACGCCATAAACGGCTTTTTGTGGATCCACAACATTAATGTAGGCCACCGCATTGGTCGTAATAACGGCATTATCTTTGGTAATAACCTCCTGCGAAGGAATATTTAAAACAATATCCTTGGTAACGATCCTGAACGCTATATTATCGATATACGGGATAATGATATTGAGCCCTGGATTTAGAGTTTTGTGGTACTTGCCGAGTCGCTGGACCACGTATTTTTTCCCCTGTGGCACAATACTGACGCCCATTATCATGGTAATAAATACAACGCCCAGCAGTGTTAATACAATATATAAAGTTTCCATATCAGTTTTCCTTAAACCCCGTTTTTAATGTTTTTTGGCAAGCAATTTATTACCCAGAATTTTTGTTACGCTAACGCGATCACCCAGTACTAATTGATCTTCACAAATAATATCCCATTGCTCACTGCCTACTATAGGCACCGAAAATTTAACGCGTCCATGCCCGGTTTCATTATTAAAGGCCACCACGGTTGCAGATTGGCCAATCAGTTCTTCCAGGGCCATACCTGACAGACTGCGGGTCTGCATCATTTTTGCGCCATACTTAAACCAGGCTACCAGACATAGAATGGATAACACCATCCATAAGATTAATTGCGTATTAAATGTAAGCGCGACAGCCGATAAGGTAATACCCACAATGACGGCGCTTATCCCGATCCAGAGAAACACAAAGCTGGGAACGAATATCTCGGATGCCGCTAGTATCAGCCCAAACACAATCCAGTGCCAGTAATGAACATGTAAATTTAACCAGTCAATCATCCTTCCATCCTGTTACGGGCATTTGCCTTGCGTATAAAATGATTCTTTCCTGCACTTCTGACACAGTTGCGTAGTATACAGGGCTTAAGGGTCACATGCGCTTGCTGTGTTTGCTCAGTCCGGGGTGGCCGCTGTGGCGACATCACCCGGGCGGTCACCCGAGCGCCTCAGCAGGAAGACCAGCGGGAGGGTAAAGATCGTGAGAAACATCATAAGACGGAAGTCGTTGAGGTAGGCGATCTGGGCCGCCTGGCGTGTCACTTCGGCGTTGAGCGCCATCAGTCCCGGTGTGCTGTGAATATTCCAGGCTTCGGGCAGAAACGGAGCCTGGTATAAGGGGTTATACGGACTGACATGCTCCGCCAGGTCGGCATGATTGACCTGAAGATTGTGGGAAAACAGCGTAAAAATGACCGAGATGCCGACACTGCTGCCGACGTTGCGCACCAGGCTGAAGATGCCGGCTGCCTCGGTACGCAGGGCCGGCGCCAGGGTGGAGAAGGCGATCGTACTCAGGGGGACGAAGATCAGGCCCAGGCCCAGGCCCTGTACCACACCGCTCCAAATGATAGCACTTTCGCTGATCTGCAAGTTGAACTGCGCCATCATCCACAGCGAAATCGTAGTCAGTATGAAGCCGGTGAAAATGAGCAGGCGAGTGTCGACCCGGTTGACCAGCCGCCCCACTATGAACATGGATGTCATGGTCCCCACCCCGCGTGGCGCCAGGACCAGACCAATGGTGAATACCGGGTAGTCCATCAGCGACTGCAGGTAGGGCGGCAATATTGCAATCGTGGCCAGCAGAATGATCCCCACCACGAAGATCAGGATCAGCCCCATGGTGAAATTGCGATCCTGCAACAGGGCTGGATCGAGGAACGGGTGCCGGGTAGTGGCGGAATGCACCAGATATAAATAGAAGGCCAGGCCCATAATGCAGGCCTCGCTGACGATCTCCGGTGAGGAAAACCAGTCATTGTGCTGGCCGCGGTCGAGCATCAACTGCAAAAAAATGATCCCCAGGCTGAGAAACACAAAACCGAAAATATCGAAGGGCCGATCCCGTCTCTGCGGGGTCTCGGGCACCACGGCCAGGATGCTGAAAAAGGCCAGGATACCGACCGGCAAATTAATGTAGAACACCCAGCGCCAACTGTAAAACTCGGTGAGATAACCGCCGAGCGTAGGTCCGAGAATCGGTCCTACCATAATGCCTATGCCCCACAGCGCCATGGCCGATCCGTGCCGCTCGCGCGGGTAGCTGTCCAGCAGCACGGCCTGTGACAGGGGCACCAGAGCTGCCCCGGCCACGCCCTGGAGCAGGCGGAAGATCACGATTTCCTCCAGCGTCCCGGCCATGCCGCACAGTATGGACATCAGGGTGAACATCGTGATGGAGATCAGGAACAGGCGCTTGCGTCCCAGTCGGGCGGCCAGCCAGCCGGTGGGCGGCGTCATTACTGCTGCGGCCACGATATAGGAAGTCAGGATCCAGGCGACCTGATCCTGGGTAGCGGAAAAGGCGCCCTGCATGTGCGGCAAAGCGACATTGACGATGGTGGTGTCGAGGACCTGCATCACCGTCGCCAGCATCACCGCAAAAGTGATGAAGCCTCGATTCAGACCATTGCCTTCCTGGTCAATGAGCATCGTACCCATGATCCCAGCGCTGGATACGCCGCTTGCCGGTATCGATATTGACGGTGGCGCTCATGCCGCTACGCAGTACCGCCCCGTGATGGTGATCCAACAGGGCCAGGCGCACGGTAATGCGCTGAACCACCTTGACCCAGTTGCCGCTGGCATTCTGCGCTGGCAGCAGGGAAAACTCGGCGCCGGTGGCCGGGCTGATACTTTCGACCTGAGCGTGCCAGGTCAGTCCCGGATAGGTATCCACCGTGATCGTCGCAGGTTGTCCCACCCGCACATGCGTCAATGCCGTCTCCTTGAGGTGGGCGTCTATATAATGGTACGTGGCGACCAGGCCAAGAACCGGTTGCCCTCGGGTAATATAATCACCGGCCAGCAGGTTTTTGGCGCCAATCACGCCGTTTATCGGTGAGCGGATCACGGCGTGGCTTAAATCCAGGGCCGCCTGATCGACGCGCGCCTGCGCCTCCATCACCTGAGGTTGACGAGCCACCGGCAAGCGGACATCGGTGCCCAGCTCCGCGCGCACCTGATTGATGGCGCGTTGCAGCGTTTGCGCTCGCAGACGGGTGGCCGCGAGGGTGTGCCGGGCGGCGTCAAGCACACTCTCGGATACTGCTTTGCGCGCTACCAGTCCCTGACGGCGAGCGTATTCACGTCGGGCATAAGCGATATCCTCCTGCGCCTGCGCCAGTTCCGCCTGCTTTTCATGGTAGCCGGCCTTGAGGGCCCCCACATTGTCGTGGGTTACCGCCAGGGCCGCCTTCGCCTGATTCAACGCCAGCTGGAAAGGGGCGGGATCAATGCGGAACAGCACCTGGCCGGTATGCACCACTTCATTTTTATGTACCGGCACGGCCACCGCGCGCCCCGATACCTCAGCGGCGACCGGCAGCAGATCAGCCCTGATATAGGCATCCTCGGTGCTAACATAGCGTCCGGCGGCCAGATACAGGCCCAGGCCAGTGAGCAAGGCCAGGGTGGGTCCACCTACGAGTAAAATAAACCGCCAACGGCGGCGGCCTTTCTCATTATCCATCAAACTGTGCAAGGCATTCATCCAATGTTCTCTTGTTTCTGTGGGAATGTTGGTCCAGGCCATCAGGGGGGTCGGTGAAGCGGGCGGCGGCCATGTGCGCCATCCGCCGATGCCTAATCCGAGACTGCAAGGAGGTTCAACTTGATACGTGTCAGTGTATTGATCAGCGCATCCTGCTCCTGCGGACTCATTCCGGCATAGGCCTCATTGCGTACGGCCTGCGAAATCGCACACATCTGTTCCTGCACGGGATGAATCTTCTCAGTCAGATATAGACATTTCGCCCGCCGATCATTCGGGTGAGCCCGGCGTTCCAGCCAGCCCGCCTCTTCCAGGCGATCCAGCAAGCGGCACAAGGTGATTTTCTCCACCTCCAGGATATCCGCCAGGGCCCTCTGGGTGATGCCCTCGTTGCGGTAGAGGTGGATCAGCACCGACCACTGGGCGCGGGTGAGTTCAAGTGCGCGCGCACGGGCGTCAAAGCGCCGACGTAATAATCGGGATATGTCGTGCAGCAGGAACCCGAGACTGCGATCAAGATCAGGATTGGCCATAAGCGTAATAGGTACTATTTATATAATAAGCAAGCTTACTATATAAACGACTATCATGACAAAATTTATATTGAAAATCTGGCGGTGAACGCGAAGATTCTGCCCGCACGGGAAGGAAAAAATGCCGTCAATAGGCCCCGTCCGGTTACCCGAGAGCCGTCCCATCTGAACAATAAGCGGGGAAAAAAAATCGACATCACGACTGTATTACGATTCTCCAGGAAGATACTCCAGTATAATCAGGACCGCTTAATCATGGTGACTAATTTCATGCCCCCCATCGTTTCGATTACAAATCTGTCCAAGACTTACGCCGATGGGCACCAGGCTCTGAAGGGTGTGAGTCTGGACATCGCACCTGGCGAAATACTGGCGCTGCTGGGTCCCAATGGTGCCGGCAAAACCACGCTGATCTCGATCATCTGCGGAATTGTCACCGCAAGCGCGGGAACGGTCACCGTGAACGGGCGCGATATTGTTTCGGACTACCGTGCTACCCGCGCGATGATTGGCCTGGTGCCACAGGAACTCACCCTCGGAGCCTTTGATACAGTATGGAACACACTGTGTTTCAGCCGCGGTCTGTTCGGTAAAAAGCCCGACCCCGTCTACCTCGAACAACTACTGAAGGATTTGTCACTGTGGGAGAAAAAAGACAGCATGCTCACGACGCTCTCGGGTGGGACGAAGCGGCGAGTGCTGATTGGTAAGGCTCTCTCACATGAACCTGCCGTGCTGTTTCTGGATGAACCCACGGCGGGCGTGGACGTGGAGTTGCGCAAGGATATGTGGGCGCTGGTGCGGCGTCTGCGTGACTCAGGCGTTACCATCATCCTGACTACCCACTATATCGAAGAGGCCGAGGCGATTGCCGACCGTGTCGGGATTATCAACAAGGGTGAACTGCTGTTAGTGGATGACAAACTGGCCCTGATGCATAAACTGGGCAAAAGACAACTGATTATCGAACTCGAAGAAGCTGTGAACACCGTACCTGCGACGTTGGCTGCCTGGGCGCTGGAGCTGTCGGTTGATGGCAGGCGGCTGGCCTACACGTATGATCCCCACAATACGCACACTGGCATCAGCGATTTGCTGCAGGCGACCAGTGAGGCCGGACTACTGCTGAAAGATCTGACAACCACGCAAACCTCCCTGGAAGAAATATTTATCAACCTTTTGAAAGCAAAATCATGAATACACACGCCATCAGGGTCATCTACAAGTACGAAATGCTGCGCGCCTGGGACACCATACTCCAGAGCTTCGCCTCGCCGGTGTTATCCACATCGCTTTATTTTGTGGTGTTTGGCTCGGCCATCGGATCGCGCATCGATCAGATCGAGGGCGTATCCTACGGATCATTCATTGTGCCCGGACTGATGATGCTGGCCTTACTGACCCAGAGTATTGCCAATGCATCGTTTGGTATTTTCTTTCCCAAGTTCACCGGCTCCATCTACGAGGTGATGTCCGCGCCGGTTTCGTTTTTCGAAATTCTGCTGGGCTATGTGGGAGCTGCGGCCACGAAATCCCTGATTATCGGTCTAATCATTCTGGTCACGGCGGGGTTCTTTGTCCCCCTGAGAATTATGCACCCGGTGTGGATGATGGGCTTTCTGGTATTGACCTGTATTTCCTTCAGCCTGTTTGGGTTCATCATTGGGTTGTGGGCGGAAAACTTCGAAAAATTGCAGATCATCCCCATGCTGGTGATTACTCCGCTGGTTTTCCTCGGGGGCAGCTTCTACTCGATCAGCATGTTGCCGCCTGCCTGGCAGACCGTTACGCGGTTCAACCCCTTGCTCTATCTGATCAGCGGTTTTCGCTGGAGTTTTTTCGAAGTTTCCGATGTAAGCGTCGTGCTGAGCCTGTCCATAGTGTTGCTGTTCCTGGCGGCCTGCCTGCTTATTGTGTGGTGGATGTTTAAAACAGGTTATCGGCTGAAACAATAAAAAAGATTAGGTGACCGGGCAAGGCCGATGATGCCAACAATATTTCGGGAGTGATGGCAGGGCGAATAGTGGGTCAATCATTGCAGGTGTTTGCAGAAAGTGTCTTTACCTTTTCTATACGTATTCATCATAAAATCTTCATGGAAACTTCATAAATTTTCCACGCAATTACGATAGTCTAATGCCGCTCAAGGGATTCTATTCCCTTGACTAAACCTGCCTGACTTACAACAACTCATACATATTAGGAGTTCAATTATGTTTCGCAATCAAGCTTTCATGGTACGTCACGTGTCGCCCATTGCTCTTGGCGTTACCTTAGCTGTCGGTGCATTAGGGGCAATGCCTGCTTATGCACATACCCGGCATTCAGATAGATCGACTACCACCACTACTACTCCGATCAAGCATGTGATCGTGATTTTCCAGGAAAATGTTTCCTTTGATCATTATTTCGGCACTTACCCCAAAGCGCTTAATCCTGCGGGAGAGCCTCGCTTTATCGCCCGTGCACATACTCCCTCGGTCAATGGTTACAACGAAATGCTGCTTCAGCACAATCCCAATAGCGGTAATCCTCAGCGCTTGACTCGCAACGAGGCCTTAACCTGTGATCAAGATCACCACTATGGCGCCGAACAGCTAGCGGTAGATGGTGGCCTCATGGACAAATTCGTAGAAAACACTAATCGGGAGTCATGTGCGCCTCCGGATATTAGTAAGCCGAATCTGGTGATGGATTATTATGACGGTAACACGGTCACGGCGCTCTGGAACTATGCCCAGAACTTTGCTATGAGCGATAATTCCTTCTCCACCACCTTCGGTCCCTCAACACCCGGTGCGCTTAATCTGGTTTCAGGTCAGACCCACGGTGCGATATCCACTGAGCCTGCGACAGACACCTATGGTGTTGTCAGTCCGGACGCAAACGGTGTGGGCACAGTGATCAATGATCCTAACCCGACCTTTGATGATTGTTCACCGAGTAAATATCCGACTGTATCAATGACGAATAACAAGAACGTCGGCAACCTGCTCAATGCCAAGGGTGTGACCTGGGGCTGGTTCCAGGGTGGCTTTAAACCGACCGCAATGGTTAACGGCAAGGCGGTCTGTGGCCAGAAACAAATCAATATCGGCGGCGCAATGATCACTTCCTACAGTCCGCATCATGCCTCTTTTCAATACTACAAATCGACATCAAACCCACATCATTTGCCACCAACTTCGGTTGCTAAAATTGGCTACAATGATCAGGCGAACCACCAGTATGACTTGACCGATTTCTGGGCCGCGGTGAAAGCTCACAACCTGCCTGCAGTGAGCTTTTTGAAGGGGTCCAAAGTACAGGATGGCCATGCGGGTTATTCTGATCCGCTTGATGAGCAGAAATTCATTGTGAAGACGATCAACCGGCTGCAGCATACACCGTATTGGCGTAACACCGCAGTTATTATTGCTTATGATGATTCCGATGGCTGGTACGATCATGTTATGCCGCCGATCATCAATCACTCCAGTGATCCTGTCAATGACACGCTGACTAACGGTAGCTGCGGTGATATGACTGCCAATGGTGCTTACCTGGATCGTTGTGGCTACGGTCCGCGTCAGCCTCTGCTGGTCATTTCTCCCTGGGCGAAGGTTAACTACGTTGATCACAGCATTACCGATCAGTCATCGATCCTGCGTTTTATCGAGGATAACTGGAAACTGGGACGCATTGGTGACGATTCCTTTGATGCCAAGGCAGGTTCGTTGGCGAATATGTTCGACTTCCGTGGCCACCATGGTAAAGCTCATCGCTTGTTCCTGGATCCCAACCAAGGTACTAAGATTAGCCGCCGTGATCGTGATGATGATTCCTTCGATACCGCGACTGGTTTTGATGGAAAATAAGTATGGTTGACTAAATTGATTTGCGGATCTGTCGTGTCTGCAATCACCCTGGCCAGGAAGCACTGCTTCCTGGCTTTTTTTTTGTAGAGGAAAGAAAAAAGGTAACTATTCCGCATACTGGGGCGAGGTCGCCAAGCATTGTCCCGCTTACGTTATTTGAGGAAATGAGTCACACATGTAGGTTGGCGCTGAGCCATGATCTTGATGGCGAAGCCCAAGCATTCACTCAATGCCAGGCCACGCCTGTTGGGCGACCGAAGGAAGTGCCTGTGGTGCTTCGCGTTGCTCAGCGCCAACCTACATACCAGGTTCCCTGACAATTGCGCTGAACAGTTACGAAAAAAGAGGCATAAGGGTGGATGCCCAGTGTGCCAGTCAAGTTGATGCCAGGCTCGTAAGTGATTACACAATTGAGGGCATTCTACAACTCTGGATTCGTAGAGGAAGAGCTTTTATACTTAACTCTTTCTGGAACTTCCTCGCCCCTACGTTGTCTCCAGGCAGGATGTTGTGAGTACACACAGACCGCCTGCTCCACAATAACGTATAACGCGATACAAAACAGCCGACAGGGTGCGCAGGTTTGTTCGATAATATCCCACTACCTAGAGGAACCTTTATGAAAACCTGGTATCAAGTATTGACCGGTCTCCCCCTTCTGCTCGGTATGCTCGCTCTGCAACCTGCGCTGGCGGCAGACTGGTCCATCTATAAACACTACGATTTCAAAAAACTTCAACTGGTTCACTCGAAACCCTTCGCCAAGGAACACCTGGTCTTACAGGTTAGCCAGGCCAATCCGCAACGTTGGAAAATGACATTGAATAACGTCACCAACGTCACCAAATTCTTTGGACAGGATAATATCCAGGTTGTTGTTGTTGCCTACGGTCCCGGGCTTAAGATGCTGTTTGCCAACAGTCCGTTTGCCAGACGCATAGATAGTTTGTCAGTGACGGGCGTGGAGTTTGATGCTTGTTATAACACCATGCTGGGCTTCAAGCGCAAAACCGGTCATCTGCCTAAACTGGCGTCTTCCGCCGTGGTCGTACCGGGCGGTATCGTGCGTATCATGCAGCTTGAACAGAACGGTTATAACTTTATCAAGCCCTGAGCAGGCATGACACCGCATATTCGGTTCGCCCACATAGGCTGAACCGGTATATTCAAACCTGGGGTATCTCACGAATATTTCTTTAAAAGCCAAAAGCTTATCTGTCCGCCAATGAACGCGAATAAACGCCAATAAAGGCGATAGCATTGATGGTTGTATTCTGTACCTCAGGTATATCAACATAAAATATCTGCGTTCATTAGCAGATATTTCTCTTATCTGTTTAATCTCTTTGGGAGTCATCCCCCGCTGCTTGCGGCGAAAAACAGTAGGATGGGTAGAACGAAATGCGAAGTCCAGGGAAAACCCATCAGCACGTTACAACTTAATACCCCGTCGCTTGCGGTGGAGTTGTTTATTTTCAAACTACTGTTGCCAGCACGGATTCCGGGTTAAAAATTCGCGTAAATGCCGGGAAAATGCAATAATAGCAATCCATCTTTCAACTGACTAAACATCGGTCAGTACCCCGCTATTAATTAAAGGAGAGCTAATGTCATACCTCGATGATCCACGTGTTCTGTTCGCTGCGGAGCGGACTTTGCTGGCCTGGAACCGCACCGCTATCGCACTGATTACACTGGGATTTGTGATCGAACGGTTTGGTCTATTTATAAAAATGCTGCACATCTCTGACGTTGCCGGGCAACGACAACTGTCTTTTTTACTCGGTCTTGCGCTGATCGCCTTCTCTGCTTTGATGAGCTTCCTCTCGACGCTACAGTTCAGACGTTTTGTCAAACATTTATCGGAAGACGAAATTCCAAAAGGCTACATGTTATGGTGCGGCACGGCCTCAAATATGGTGGTTTCCGCCCTGGGCGTCTTGCTTATTGTTTATCTGGTGCGTGGCTTTGGCTAATGGGTAAGATTGAACCCCGATTGCGCAGTTAACCGCCTGGAAGAACGGCCCAGACATAGTGAAATCAATCAACTTTACCACTGCATTGCTGTTGGGCGTCACCCTGGATCGGGAAAGCCTGGTCGCCCAAAAAAGAATGCGGTTGAGCCGACTTGTGGAAAACCGCCGTCCTCCTTTTCAATGGTAGACACAACACCGCCACCGCTTAAGCAGCGTGCTCTTGTGCTGGGCGCGCTGGGGGTAGTGTTCGGTGATATCGGCACCAGTCCGCTGTATGCATTACGCGAGAGTTTCGGCGGCGCTGGTGCGCCGGCGCTCGACGTGCCTGATCTATTAGGTGTCTTATCCTTGATTCTGTGGTCACTGATATTGGTGATCTCGATTAAGTACCTGGTTTTCGTGTTGCGCGCGGATAACCAGGGAGAGGGCGGTATCATCGCCCTGGTCGCCCTGCTAAATCCCTGGAAAACCAAACCCGGTCAGGCGCGCTACGTGCTGATGCTCATGGGCTTGTTCGGTGCCTGTTTGCTGTACGGGGACGGGACTATCACCCCCGCCATTTCTGTACTCAGCGCGGTTGAAGGATTACGCGTGACGGCGCCGCAACTTGACCCATTCATCGTGCCCCTTACGGTCATTATTCTGGTGCTTCTGTTTATGGTGCAGCGGCGTGGCAGCGGACAGATCGGTCGTCTGTTCGGACCGATCATGCTGATCTGGTTTCTGGTGCTCGCGGTATTGGGATTACGCGGGATTATGTCGCATCCGTCTGTACTGGCAGCGTTCAACCCCGTGTATTCGGTGCAGTTCTTTGCCCACAACGGGCTGGCCGGTTTTCTCACCCTGGGTGCTGTATTTCTGGTGGTGACCGGGGGAGAGGCGCTGTATGCTGATCTTGGACACTTTGGCATCTCGCCCATTCGTCGCGCCTGGTTCCTGATCGTATTCCCGGCGCTGTTCCTGAACTATCTTGGCCAGGGCGCCATATTAATGGAGCATCCGGAGGCCATCCAGGCACCGTTCTTTTACCTTGCACCGGATTGGGCCACCCTGCCGTTGGTGATATTGGCGACCGCCGCCGCCATCATCGCATCACAAGCGGTGATCAGCGGAACTTTTTCACTCACCCGCCAGGCGATTCATCTGGGGCAGCTGCCGCGCATGCGGGTTATTTTTACTCAGGCCGATGAAGCCGGTCAGGTATACCTGCCGCTGGTCAACTGGTTGCTGATGGCGGCCTGCGTGGCGCTGGTCGTAGGTTTCGGCAGTTCTGACGCCCTGGCCTCAGCTTACGGCGTCGCTGTATCACTGGATATGGTGGTGACCACATTGTTAGCTATTGCCGTCGCGCGGCGCTATCACTGGCGGCCACTGCTGGCACTCTGGGCCGGTGCTCTGTTCATTCCTGTCGACAGCGCCTTTCTCGGGGCCAACCTGGCCAAGGTACCGGAGGGTGGTTGGTATGCACTCTTAATTGCCGGGCTGATTTTTACGTTGATGTGGAGCTGGCGGGCCGGCCGTGCTTTATTGGCGACACGACTGTCGAGACGCGCCATTGAACAGGATGCGTTTCTAAAGAAGATCGAGACCGATCCACCGTACCGTGTACCCGGCACTGCGGTGGTGATGACCGGGCATTACGGGCACTGTGTACCGGCAGCGCTCATGCAGCATATGACATGCACACACATCCTGCATGAACGGGTTATCTTCCTCACGGTGGTCACCGCCGACCAGCCACATGTGCCCGCTAACGAACGCCTGGATTTTGAAAATCTCGGCCAGGGGGTGATGCGTGTGCGTGTGCACTATGGGTTCTCACAGCCACCGAATATTCCGGTCGCGTTGAAGCTCGGCGAACACATGGGTATTCCGATCGATACCGATGCGGCAACCTATATCCTGGGCCAGGAAACACTGATTGCGAGACGTGAGGTGCCCGGGTTGCCTTACTGGCAGGAACTGCTCTTTGTCTGGCTGGCGCGTAATGCTACCCGCGCGACGGCTTACTACCGGCTGCCTGAAGACCGTGTCCTGGAGCTCGGACTACAGGTGAGTCTGTGACACAGGCTGAATGACTTGCGGTACAAACCAAATGCGCCGAAAGCATATGCGGATCCCGGATTAAAAATTTGTGTAACTAGTCAGCATACTGGGGCGAGGTTGCCAAGCATTGTCCCGCTTACGTTATTTGAGGAAAGGAGTCACACATGTAGGTTGGCGCTGAGCCATGATCTTGATGGCGAAGCCCAACAATCAAGTCAATGATAGGCCACGCCTGTTGGGGTCAGTGTCCCCCCCTATCCAGAGTGCGATTCTACTGGTTCCCACGCTCCGGCGTGGGAACCCATATCTCGATCGATGTGTTGATCCCGGTATGCATTCCCACGCCGGAGCGCGGGAACGAGAATTTCATGTCGCATAATCAGTAACCTCCATTAGTACGCTGTTGATTTTTTGCTCTATGGATTAATGATATGAACCAATCGTGCTGTTGCCTGTCGTAATCAAGTAAAGCCGAACTTGCTGGGATCGTCCCTTTCTCTCTCTCAAGGGGGGTAAGGGACGCAAACCCGATAGTAGACTTCGGCTACTACGTTATGTATGTATCACGGAGGCCAAAACAATGCCGGGTTACATGGTGAATCTACTCAATATCATGAAGGGCCTGAACGGTTGCCTGCGTTATGGTGTCGTGATATTCATCAGTGCGGGGGTTGTCGCGTCCCCAGCAATGGGGATGGGGAACAACGTCAAGGATCCTGCGCGACAAATTGTCAAACAGAATTGCGGCGCGTGTCATGGTCTTCATGGTAACAGCCTCATTCCGATCTACCCGAAACTGGCTGCCCAGGTTCCACAGTATCTAAAAAAACAGTTGCACGATTTTGCGAGTGGTGCACGTACCAGTCCCATCATGTTCGGCATAGCGAAAGCGCTCTCCGATACGCAAATTCGGGAACTGGCGCAATATTTCTCACAACAAACCAACAAGGGTACTGTCCGGTCGGACACACCACTGGCGGCCCAGGGTAAAAAAATCTATCACGGTGGGGTAATCGCCGCCCACGTTCCAGCCTGTGCAGCATGCCATGGCCTTGCGGCTATTGGCCTGCCGCCACGCTATCCACGTTTAGCCGGGCAAAATTCACCCTATATCAAGAGTCAACTGCTAGCGTTTCGTGGCAAGAAACGGAATAACGATGCGCGTGCCGTGATGCGTGATATCGCAGGCAAACTGACTACGCAGAAAATCAAGGCGGTTACCGCTTATCTGAGTTCACTACGTTGATATCGTTAGCACAAAATGCAATTGAAGTTGCGCGAAACAGCCTTATCAGGCGCGGTGCGCATATCGCTTGTAGACGATTTTTCAGTTGGCCTTTATCACCGGCTTAGTGATGACTCTATGCAGACTAAATAAGTGTTCCTAATACCAGATTACTTGTAATACTCCACGTTCGTGGAGAGCTTGTCGAACCATGAACATGGAACGGTAAATCACTGTAATTTAGCATATTCGTCCTTCGACAAGCTCAGGACGAACGGTCGTTTCACCAGTTATACTTTTAAAGTGGACTGGTATCAGGAATGCTTATTTAGAAGGCCAGAAACTTATGAGCGTAAAACAAGACAGGGATGAAAAAAATTCAGAAGCCCTGGACCGCAAAGAGCTGTCAAAACGACATTTTCTGACGGCGGCGACGGCGGCTATCGGTACGGCAGGCATCGGTGTGCTGGCCGTGCCGTTTGTCAAGAGTCTGGAACCCGATGCCGCTGCCGCAGCGGCTTCGGTTGTCACTGTTGATATATCGGAGATACCTCTGGGCGGGCATCTCACGACGAGTTGGCAGCAAAAACCTCTTATTATCGTACGTCGAACACCGGAAATGCTGGCGACATTGAGCCAGGTTACTTCGCAGCTAAAAGATCCGGATAACAAGGTCCCCCAACAGCCTTCCTATGCACAAAACATGTATCGTTCACGCAAGCCTGAATGGCTGATTATGATGCAGGTCTGCACTCACCTCTGTTGCTCTCCTACCTATGAACCGAAAAAAGGAACGGTGAGTGCAACCTGGTTGGGAGGTTTTTTCTGTGCCTGCCATGGTTCCCGCTATGATCTGTCAGGCAGGGTCATGTTTGGTTCACCCGCACCTGAAAACATGGTTGTTCCTGACTATACGTTTACCGATGGTGGAAAATCGGTTCAGATTACCGGCCTCGATAAGAAATCAAAACTATGTTGAAAATATTCTTGCAATGGCAACACGGGAGCATACGATGAGCAACAACCGTAGTTTCTGGGTGTGGATCAACGAGAGATTACCCATAAGCGGTTTTTTGAAAGCCTCAATGACCGAATACTATGCACCAAAGAATTTTAATTTCTGGTATTTTTTCGGTTCACTGGCGCTTCTGGTACTTGTGCTGCAGATCTTTTCGGGGATCTTCCTGTTGACGCACTATTATAGTAATGCGAATCAGGCCTTTGATTCGGTACAGAGTATCATGTTTGATGTGAAATGGGGGTGGTTGGTCCGCTATATTCACACCACTGGTGCCTCCATGTTTTTCCTGGTGATCTATTTACATATATCCCGCGCATACCTTTACGGTTCTTTCCGTAAGCCGCGCGAAGTGCTTTGGATTCTTGGCTGGATCATCTATATCGTGCTCATGGCGGAGGCCTATTTCGGTTACGTACTGCCTTTTGGAAACATGTCTTACTGGGGGGGTGAAGTCATTACGGCTATTATCGGCTCCATTCCCGTCGTAGGTGACTGGCTGGTTTCCATTGTCCGTGGTGGACCTGGTCTAGGGGGAGCGACACTCACGCGCTTTATGGCCTTTCATGTGGTTCTTATTCCGCTTCTGCTGATCGTGATGGTCGTTGTTCATTTAGTGGCGCTGCATACGGTGGGTTCTAACAACCCTGATGGCATAGAAATTTCAAAAAAACTCGACGCCCATGGCCGCCCTCTGGATGGTATTCCCTTTCACCCTTATTATACCGTGAAGGATATTTATGGTGTCGGGGTGTTTTTGACCCTGTTCGCGATAATTATTCTTTTTGCTCCGACCTTCCATGGTCTAATCCTTGAGTACGATAATTACATTCCGGCAAACCCGTTGCAGACACCCCACGATGTCACACCGGCCTGGTACCTTTCCCCCTATTACGCCATATTGCGTTCAATACCCAGCAAGGGACTTGGTATTATTATGCTGGGGGCTTCAATAATACTTCCATTTTTCCTCCCCTGGCTTGATCGCTGCCCGGCTAAATCAATTCGGTATCGCCCGGTTTATTTTGTCATGCTGATTTTGCTGGCGATTTCATTACTGGTGCTGGGATGGATCGGGATGCAACCGGCCAGCCCGGCGCTCCTGCCGCCTGCACGCATCGCACTGGGAGTGTATATCGGCTTTTTTGTATTATTGCCTGTCATCAGCCGATTTGAACCTGTTCGGCCAGTACCTGATCGGGTGAGATCGTGAAGACAATGTTACGTATTGGGCTATTGGCCGGCGCGGTTGTTTTTGCCGTTGTTTATGAAGGCGTGGGCTATGCTAATGAGGTGCAGGTACAAGTGCAGGCGCCAAAATATCAGTTCAACAAGAAAACCATTATTCGTGGAGGAATATTTTTTGCCCAACACTGCCTGGCATGCCACAGCATGAAGTATATACGTTACAATCGCCTGGCCGCTGATCTCGGACTGGACAAGAAATTTATCAAGCGTAACTTTATGACGCCAGCGGGCGCTAAATATTTACGTGGCATGACAACGGTCATGCCTCCAAAGCTCGCCGCTAAATGGTTTGGCGTCACTCCACCCGATCTCACCCTGGTCGCGCGTTACCGGGGTGTTGACTGGATATACACGTACCTGAGAAGTTTTTATTGGGATCCCGGTAAATCTACTGGATGGAATAATCGCCTCTTTCCAGGTGTTGCGATGCCCAATGTGCTGTTTTCATACAGTGGTACGATCGACAACAAGGGGCATGTGCTTAAAAAGGCCACCTACAGTCCCCAGGAATACGATCGTATAACGACAGATCTTACGGCCTGGATGCGGTATACGAGTGATCCTTCGATTATCGTTCGTAAAAAGATTGCCCCTTATGTCATCGGTTTTCTGCTGATTTTTACGCTATTCGCCTATTTGTTGAAACGCGCGTACTGGCGTGATGTGCATTAAATAAATGTTGTCCTAGATCTCTCTTTAGGTGCCACATTCGTGGGTGCGTCCTTCGACAGGGCTCTCCTGAGCGGAGCCGAAGGGCTTCCTTCGACAAGCTTCCTTCGACAAGCTTCCTTCGACAAGCTTCCTTCGACAAGCTCAGGACGAACGGTGGTTTAATCAGTTTCACTTCTGAGGTATCCCACTAATATTTTCTAAAAGCCAAAAGCTTATCTGTCCGCAAATGAACGCGAATATACGCCAATAAAGGCAAAAGCATTCATGATTGTATTCTGCGGCGCAGACACCTCAACATAAAATATTGGCGTTTATTCGCGCTCATTGGCGGATATTTCTTTTTTCTCGTTTGTACGCTCCGGCGTGGGAATGCATACCGGGATCAACGCATCGATCGAGGTGTGGGTTCCCACGCGGAGCGTAGGAACCAGTAATCGTGTTTACCCCGAGGTGCCGTAAGACACGGTATCTTATTCAGGCTTGACGGAAGGCGGGACCGATATTAAGCGCTGTTAATGGTCTGGCTGTGGGCCGGGGGGAACTCGCAATGGACTCGAAGTCCAGGCTGGTTGTCTTCCAGCCTCAACGTCATGCCGTGAATTCCCGCCACCGCGGCCACCAGGCTCAGTCCCAGCCCGCTGCCGGGGGTGGTGCGGCTTTTTTCCAGCCGGTAGAAGCGATGGAATACCTGTTGACGTTCGCTTTCGGGAATGCCGGGACCACTGTCGGCAATGGTGATTCGGCTGCTATCGAGGCTGATTCGAATTTGCCCCTGTATGGGGGTGTATTTGATGGCATTGTCCAGCAGGTTGGCCATGGCCTGGAACAGCAGATCACGATCACCCTGCCGGCGTACGTTGGTATCCGCCTGTAAGCTCAGAGACTGGCCTTTTTCTTCCGCCAGCGGTTCGTAGAGTTCAACGACGTCGTGCAGCAGGGCGCCCATGTCTATTTCGCAGAAGGCCTCTCTGCGTTGCCGGGTTTCAATATGGGCGATGCGCAGCAGGGCATTAAATGTTTTCAACAGGCCATCGGCTTCGCTAATAGACTGCTCAGCCAGCGTCGGATCCTGGGCGGCTTTTTCCTGTTCGGCACGCAGCAGTTCAAGCCGGTTGCGCAGCCGTGCCAAGGGTGTGCGTAGATCGTGGGCAATGTTGTCGGAGACGCGTCGTACGTCATCCATCAGTTCTTCAATTCGGTCGAGCATGACATTGAGGTTGCCGGCCAGGGTATCAAATTCATCACCGCTGTGTTGCCGGGGGATGCGGCGTGAGAGATCACCGTCAATGATCTCACGGCTGGTGGTGTTGATGGATTCGAGACGTTTTGCGACCCGGCGATTGAGTACGAATCCGCCGATACCGCCCAGTACCAGGGTGATGACAAAGCCAAGAATCAGGGCGCGAATGATACGTCGTTGCGTTTCTTCCAGCTCGTAGATGTCGCGCCCGACCAGCAGATGAAAATCGCCGGAGAGGGTAAAACTGCGTGCCCGGGCCAGGTGGATTTTATTTTTGCCAAGACCGGCATTTTCGAGCTGGAAATTCAGCCAGCCATCTTTATCGGCCTGGATTGTTGGCCAGCGATTGAGGTTGCCAGCGATAGGGGTGTTGATCGCCGTGGTCAGCAGGTAGATGGAGGAGCCGGTGGGTTTGCGCGAGAGCCGTTCGTTGATGACATTGATCAGACCGGCGAGGCCATCCATGTCATAACGTTCTTCCAGACCGGTGATCTCGGCGGCAATCGTGGCATCGGCTTGCCGTGACATGTAGGCTGCGGTTGACCAGTAAATAAACCACAACAGCAGCAATACCGAGGTGCCGAACAGGGCCATGTAGGTCAGGGCCAGGCGGAAGCTGAAGCTGCGCAGCAGGCGGGGGGGCATGGATTACCCGGATTCCGGCGCCGGTTCGTGCAGACAATAGCCAGCGCCGCGCACGGTCTGCAACAGGGCTGGCTCAAAATCCCGATCGATCTTGTTGCGCAACCGGCTGATGTGTACATCGATGATGTTGGTCTGTGGATCGAAGTGATAATCCCAAACGCTTTCCAGCAGCATGGTGCGGGTGACGATCTGACCGGCGTGCTGTAACAGAAATTCGAGGATGACATATTCGCGGGGTTGTAGATTAATGGTTTTGCCGGCCCGTTTGACCGTGTGCGTCAGCCGATCCAGCTCCAGATCGGCTACCTTCAGGAGGCGGATGTCGGGCTTTGTTTCCCCGCGCCGCAGCAGCGCCTCGATACGCGCCAATAGTTCGGAAAAAGCGAAGGGTTTGACCAGGTAGTCGTCACCCCCCGCCTTCAGACCCTGTACCCGGTCATCCACTTCGCCCAGGGCGCTGAGAATAATCACCGGCGTCTGCCGGTCCGAACCGCGTAACGTTTTCAGGATCGAAAGGCCGTCAAGCGCAGGCAACATGCGATCAAGAATAAGGATGTCGTAGTTGTTTTCCAACGCCATAAACAGACCATCCTTGCCGTCAAAAGCCTGATCGACCGTATGCCCGTGTTCTTTCAGGCCTTTGGTAATGTAGGCGGCTGTTTCGATGTCGTCTTCGATGACAAGGATGCGCATGCTGTTTGTCTCAGAGTTTTGGGACACCCCGTCCCTGTTACTAAATGATAGCAGGATTGTGAGCATACCTGTTCGTAACTGAAGGGAGGGTGGATATAACATTAAACATTGTTAATCCGGCAAAGGCTGCTTGCAGCGAATAACAGCAGGATGGGTAGAGCGAAGGGCGAAGTCCAGTAGGGAAACCCATCAGTATGCTACCACTTAATACCCCGCCAGCTTGCTGCGGGGTTGTTGAGTTGGGGATAACAGTACAGTATGGAAAAGTGGTGAAAGGTTTATTTACCAGCGGCGAAAGGGAGGCTCTTGCCAGCCGGTTACTTTACCCGTGTGCCCCAGCATAACCGAGCCGTTACCGATACCGGGATAGGTGTAATACCAGAGCGTTTGCCGGTCAAGCTTGATTTTTGAAGCAGGATCGCCCAGTAACCGGCGTAGTTCCGTTTTCGATAACCCGCGGCGCAGTTGCGTCCAGCCCGTGCGTAGCTTCTCACTTTCCTGAAGTGCCGTCAGTTTGGGCTGTGCGCGAGGGGAGGCCGTTAGCGGGGGGGTGTTGGCGTCCAGTGGTGGCAAGCGTGACTGGACCCTTTTCTCCAGGCGATCCAGCCGTTTATTCAGCGCATCGATCTGCGCCTGCATACGGGTAATCTGTGGGTTGATCCCGGCCGGCAGGCTGTCCGCCGCCTGCGCCGCGAACGGTGCCAGCATCATCCAGAGTGCGATCCCGCGATAAGGCGCCTTTTTCACTCTGTTATTACAGGACTTAATGATGTGAACCAATCATGTCATTGTCTGTCAGATATTGAGTAGTAAAGCTAAACTTGCTGGGATCTTCCCTATCCCCCCCACAGTGGGGGGGAAGGGAAGCAAACCCGATAGTAACCTTAGGCTACGTTTTTTTCTGCGGTAATTACCACATCCACCAGGCGTTCAGGTACAGGGTGTTATTGTCTGACGCATTGCGCCCTGAACCGTCATAGTTGCTGCTGGCGCCATTGAACTTCGTGTAGTTTGTGTACTGAATTGAGAACTTGGTGTTTTCCCACGGCAGGTAGTCGGCTTCGGCGATGAAGCCGGCGCTATCAGGGTTGTTGGTTCTGTTAGCACTATAAAGTGTCGCGTTCGTAGTTCCCTGGGTGTTGAAATACCCCAGTGTGAGCTTGCCGTCATGACCAAGCTCGTAGTTGCCGTCGATGCGGGTTTGCTTCAGGGTATTGTCGGGGCTGCTCGCGACCGTTGAATCAAGCGTCTGAGCCTCATGGATGTAAACGGCATGCAGGGTGAACTGGTTGCTATTACCCATGGGGTGCTGGTAGGTGGCATCCACAGCCACGTCCAGATACTTGTCAGCTACACTTGCTATACCATTAGCAGGCGTTCCATCTACAGTTCTGCCACCTAAGTAACTGGCGCGTAAGGCGTAGGTGCCGATCTCCAGATAGCCCATATTCGAAAGGTTCTTCTGCCAGGCCAAGCGTACGTAGGGGGCGAGGCCCTCTATCGAACCAACAGAGTTTGGAGAAGCGGCACCGGATCCCTGCATGGCGGTGCGGTAGAAACTCACCATGCCGTACCACTGGTTATCCCACAGGGCATACGCGCCCAGACCCGCACCCATGAGACTATTGACGAGAACATCGGCATCCGGACCAGGAGTTCCGTTTTCAGTATCAGGAGCCGCATAGGGGAATCTGAACGCTGGTGTGGTGTGCCAGACGTCTTCCATACCCGGCATGTTGTTCAGAGTTGCACCGTAGACCAGGGTTTTGCCACCGAGTGTGCCGCGGTTGGCGTAACGAAAGTCCGCCATGTCAAAACCGAACCCACCACCAGTCGGCTGGTCGTAGGTGACCTGCAGGAAGGCGCCCATGTGCTTGGTCAACGCTCCGGCATAGTAGATACTAAATTCCTGCGGGAATTCCACGCTGTTGTTTTGTTTGAGTTTGCCACTTGAGTTAGTCGTCTTCTTGTTCAGGTGGGTGAATCCGGTCTGTAACATGACCGAGATCGGTAAGGCTTTATTTAAACTAAGGTTTTTCCCCTTGACCTGGGGCAGACTGGTCATGGTGTAACCGTTCAGTTTAAAGCTGCGCCCGAAAGCGGTCAGTTCTGGAAATACCGTATGGCAGCTCTGGCAGGGCATGCCCGTTTGGCGCGCAAAACTGGGGACCGCCTGTGCCGACATGGCCGTCAGGCAAAGCGCCAGGGACAGTAGGGATAAAATATACAGACGTGTACGAGATATAACGGTATGCATAAAACCTCACTTGCTAAGTGGTTAGCTGGTATATATAGATGGATGGTTGGGTGCTACGGCACTCATGAAACGCCAGTTGCGGCTGAACAGCGCCTGGTTACGATTATCGCTTGATTATTCGCAACAGGCCATGCCAACATATTAATATAATTGAATATGTTAAACATGTTAAACATGTTAACCGTAGGGCTACTAAAATTCGTTGACCTAAATCAATTTTTTTGCTGAATCACCAGAAATTCCGCCATCGGGACAGGATAATATCGATACAGACAGGCGCCCGTGAAATGCTTCTGATGGCTTACTTCGCCATCATTCTGTAACGGGTCAGGGTGGGATACACTTTCCAGTTCTGCACCCAGTCTTCAAATATATCGGCGCTCATGGGTCGGGATATAAAATAACCCTGTAGTTTATCACAGCGAAGAATCTCCAGCAAATCCAGAATTTGCTGATCTTCCACACCCTCGGCGACCACACTCAACCCAAGGTTGTGGGCCAGTTCGATGATCGAGCGCACGAGTACCGCGTCATGGTCATTCTTGCACATGTCGATGACGAAGGACTTGTCGATTTTCAGTTCATGGATGGGTAGCTTTTTCAGGTAGGAAAGAGAGGAAAAGCCGGTGCCGAAGTCATCTACCGCCAGCTCGATCCCCATACCGGCCAGTTGGTTCAGGGTTTCAATCGCATGTTCGGGATCGGCCATCATTACGCTTTCGGTGACTTCCAGCAGCAGATATTGTGGGCCGAGGGCGCAATCTTCAAACAGGTTCTTGATGTAGCCGGCCAGCCGGGGATCCTGCAAATCCCAGGTTGACAGATTTACGGCAACGCTGAGTTCGTGTCCCTGCTGAACCCAGTGGGCGCATTGTTGCATGGCGGCCTTCAGCACCCAGCGGGTGAGCTTATTGATCATCCCGGTCTTTTCGGCCAGTGGAATCAGCTCAGCCGGTGGGATAAAACCATGTTCGGGATGTTGCCAGCGCAACAGGGCTTCAGCACCGGTGACCCGGCCTGATTTAACATCAATCTTGGGCTGGTAATGCAGACGGAGTTTATTTTGGTCCAGTGCATTATGAAAATCACTGACCAGGGTAAGACGATTAACGCTATTGGGATCCCGTTCCGGATCGTAGATCAAATAACCGCATGATCGTCGCTTACTTTCATACATGGCGACATCGGCGCAACGAATCAGAGTGTCGGGATCTTCACCGTGCAGAGGGTACAGGGCAATCCCGATACTGCCGCCGATGTGTAATTGAAAACTGTCAATTTTCAGGGGTTCCTGCAGACTTTGTACAATTCGCTGTGCGACTTCTTCGGCATAATCAAGCGTCACGCCGGACAACAGCAGGGCAAATTCATCGCCCCCGAGGCGGGCGACAAAATCGGTTTGCCGCAGGCAGGAAAGAAGGCGTCTGGATACTTCCTGCAGAACCCGGTCACCCAGTTGATGACCCAGGGTATCGTTGATTTCCTTGAAGCGATCCAGATCCAGCAACAGCATGGCAATGGATAATTTCCGCGAACTGATGCGGATGATTTCCTTTTCAATGTGATTGAT
Source organism: uncultured Thiohalophilus sp. (assembly GCA_964596835.1). Taxonomy (GTDB): domain Bacteria; phylum Pseudomonadota; class Gammaproteobacteria; order UBA6429; family Thiohalophilaceae; genus JAADGZ01. The sequence goes on from CAZQVV010000008.1 coordinate 23,365, forward strand.
AAGCTGGATCCGGTTGGGCAGGCTGGTCAGGGCGTCATGGGTAGCCTGATATTTCAGTTGGCGTTGGCGTTCACGAATTTTTTGGGAAGTTTCGGTAAAGGCCTGGATCAGATCGCGGGTTTCATCCAGTTGTGCGGAGGGCATATTTTCAATACCGGCATCATGCTCCCAGATTTCGGATCGAAGCGCCCGGGTAACGATACTGACAGGTTGCAGAATTTTACGCTGTAGCATGTAATAACCGGCAAGAATGGCCAGCAGAAGCAGTGCGACCAGTCCCCAGAGCGCATATGTGCCACTTCTGGCGACCCGGGTCAGGCTGTTGAGATCCTCTGAAAATGAGTGTTCAAGATGTTGGTCAAGCAGCAGCAGGTGATGCCAGATTTTGTCATATAGAGGCTCGACAGTGTTTTTTATAAAAGGGACATCCGCACGCCATTCGCCGGATTCATGCGCGGCTTTCGTATTCTGATAAGCCGCCCACCACTTGTTAGCGGTGCGTTTCATCTCGATAAGCGACTGGCTGTCCTGTAATCCAAGCTGTCCCTGCTGTTCTTTCCTGTCCAGCCTCCCCAGCAAATGCTGGATATGTTCGTACTGTATTTTAATATCACTTGCAAATGTCCGGATCCGGGATTTTGAGCTGCCGAAGCTGCCGAAGTTACCCGTGAGAAGTAACAGGTTGCGTCGAAAATGGCTGATCATACCTACCCATTCGCGTTGGCAGGCCTCGAACAGCTCATGAATTTCACGTTGAGACGGATCCATGCCGGTGGTATTGGTTTCGCTCAGACTCAGGCTTACGGCAGTATAGAAATTTTGGTTGCTAACAAACATGACCTTCTGGAGAATAGCGGTAGCCGGGAACAGGCGATCAACATGGCTGCGTATTCCGGCCAGCTTATCCGATGCCTGCTTCAGCATACTGATATCGGTGTATAGCTGTTTTATCTCCTTCTTAAGCTCCACCCTGTGAATCCAGGATATTTTTTCCAGCATTGAGGTGTTGCGCAGGGCCGTATCAAAATAGCGGTTAAGTGTATGCTGGTACTTTTGCAGTGGCGTCAGCAGGAAGATGCTTTGCGTATCTTCAGCCTGCCTGATGGCATTATGGATTTTCCGGCTATATTCAATGACCTCATTTCGAATCTTGATGTTAACGTGACTTTTGGCTTCGGTACGGGAGAGGTAGAACTGGGCTGTTCCGGCGCTACCGAGAATAACGAGCGTCAACATACCGGCCGTTGCAAGATAACGTCCGCGTAATGAGTTCAAAAACCCGAAACCTGATTTGAATTTGAACAAGGGCATTCCACGCTATTAAATCTGTCAGTTCAGAACACATCGATATCTGTTATTTATCGGCGACATAGAACGGTTCTTTAATCGCGGGTTGCTGGGGGTATCGTCTCCCCACGAATATTTTTCGGAATGACCGTTCGTCCTGAGCCTGTCGAAGGAAGCTTGTCGAAGGACAAATAGATTAAGCACTCTATTCACAGTATTTCCATGCTCATGGTCCGACCCTAATGCCCTTTATAAAAATCGGTGATGGCGTCCTGATAGTGTTCTTCGATGTGCTGACGTTTGGTTTTCATGGTCGGGGTTGTCAGGCCGTTTTCTATGTTCCAGGGTTCCAGTGTCGCCTTGATCGCATATAGCCGGGCATAGCCGGGAAAAGGGGTAAGTTTTGTACCGATACGTTCCAGCAGCGCCTTATGGATGTTTTCATCATCCAGACTGCGTTGCGTGTTCGGATCCAGCCCAAGGCTGGTTGCTAACGGTGTCCACCGGTCTTTATTTAAAACCACGATGGCGGAGAGAAAGGGCCGGCCTTCGCCGATGATTATGACCTGTTCGAACAGCGGATCGGTGCTGATGGCCAGTTCCATATCAGCGGGAGGGATCTTTTCGCCATTGGATAGCACGATGATGTCTTTAAGGCGGCCGGTAATATAGATATGTCCTTCGCGGATTTCGGCTACGTCACCGGTATGCAGCCAGCCGTCCTCATCGATCACCTCGCGGGTAGCGGCCTCGTTGTTATAATAGCCCAGCATCACACCGGGACTGCGCACCAGCAACTCACCGTTATCGCCAATGCGGACTTCCACTTCCGGCAGGGGCTGACCGACGCTAAACGGATCGTTATCGTCCAGACGGTTGCTGGAAACCACGGGACTGAGTTCGGTCATGCCATAGCCCTGGGTGATGGTGATGCCGAGGCCGATGAAAGTGCGGGCAATATCGTTAGACAAAGGCGCGCCGCCGCTGACCGCCAGACGCAGGCGTCCGCCCAGTTTGGCGCGGATTTTTTTTGCCACCAGGGCATCCAGCAGGGGCCAGAGCAGTTGTGTGGCAGACCAGTGTGCCCGACCCTGTGAAATTAGAAACCGCTGCCAGCCCACCGCGACGGTTTTCTCGAACAGTTGGCGGGCGAAGGCGGGCTTTTCGGCCAGTTGCAATTGAATCTTGTTATAGACCCGCTCAAAGATCCGCGGCACGGTCACCAGAATGGTAGGACGAATGATCTGCATGTCTTCGGCCAGTTGTTCGATAGCGCGGGAAAAGGACACGCCGGCGCCCACCAGCATGGGCATGTAATAGCCTGCGGTGCGCTCGAACATGTGTGACAGGGGCAGAAAAGAGAGAAACATATCATCGATATAGAAATGATCACAACGTTGAGCGCTGTCGGCATTCCAGAGAATATTGGCATGACTGAGCATGACGCCCTTGGGATTGCCGGTGGTGCCGGAGGTGTAGACGATCGAGGCCAGGGTATCATCGGGCACTTCCAGTCTTTTCAGTGCCGCGCCCTTTGCGGGTAGCCAGTCGCTAATATTTTTCAGACGGGTATCGTGTGCGCGGCCGATGGGCGTCAGGGTGATGATGCGCTGCACGTCCTGCATGCTGTTATAGGTGTCGCACAGGCACTGCCAGTGCTCTTCGTTTTCGATCAGGATCAGCTTGATCCCGGCGTTTTGCAGGATATAGCCGATATTATCGGGCCGGTCATTGGCGTACAGCGGCACCAGCACCAGTTGCAGGGACAGGGCCGCCTGTTCGAACATGATCCATTTGGGGCAGTTACGCGCCATTACCGCGACCCGAGTTCCTGCCTGTAAATTTTCGGCTGCCAGTGCGGCTTTCCACCGACCAACGTGCTCCGCCACCTGCCGCCAGTTCAGATCCTCCCACTGGCTTTTTTCGCCGTCAAAACAGCGATAGGCCAGCGCGGTGGGACTGCGCTGCACCCGTTCCAGCAGCAGGTTGTGCAGGTTGCCGACCGTGTCGGGTGAAATAATGTCCTGGCGTGAATCAGGCATTGCCCTCTTCCTGTTCAAGCCACGGTTGCCAACCGGCATCGGGGGCGAAGCGCTGACCATAGCGTTGCTGCAACTGTTCCAGCATTTTATGCACCTGTTGCGCGCCACGATCCTGCAGATAGTGCATGGGGCCGCCGCGGAAGGGGGCAAAGCCGGTGCCGAAGATGATACCGGCATCGGCCAGATCCGCTGTTTCCACGACGCCGTCCCGCAGGCAGGCAATCACCTCGTTCACCATGCGCAGGATCAGGCGTTCCTGAAGATCAACGGGCGGGATGTAATCCTTGTTTGCCGCAGTCTTGATCGGCGTGCCTTTTTTAAAGCTGTAAAAACCCTGGCCGGTTTTTTTCCCCAGTTGGCCACGATCCACCAGGGTTCTGAGCCGTTCGGGTACGCTGATGTCCATGTTCTGCGAAAGAATGTCCGCGACTTTCAGGCAAATATCCAGACCGACCGTGTCGGCCAGCTCAATCGGTCCCATGGGCATGCCAAAGTTAACTGCCTCGTCATCGATGACTTTCAGCGGCACGCCTTCTTCGGCCAGGATCACGGCTTCAATCAGGTAAGGCATGAGTACGCGATTGACCAGAAAACCGGGGCTGCTGGTGACCGGCAGGGGCAGGCGGCTGATGGATTTGGCGAAGGCGCTGGCGCGCTGCACATTTTCCTCACTGCTGTTTTTACCGCGCACGATTTCGATCAGCGGCATTTTGGCGACCGGATTGAAAAAGTGCAGGCCCACCAGCCGTTCCGGTTTTTTCAGCACCTCGGCCAGCGCCTCCAGCGGGATGCTGGAGGTGTTGGTGCAAAGCAGGGCATCCGCTTTCATCCGGGGTTCGATCTCGCGGAAAAGTTGTTGTTTAACCTCGGCATCTTCAAAAATGGCTTCGATCACTACATCCGCGCGCGCCAGCGCATGGCCGGGCAGATCCGGCATCAATCTGTCCAGGGTAGTTGAAATCAGGCGGGGTTTTTTCAGTCGCTTCCGGTAAAGGCCAAAGGCGCGCCGGATAACCCGCCCCAGAGTCTCATGCTCACGATCCTGAATACTGACCTGATAGCCCTGCAGGGCGCACCAGGCGGCAATGTCGCCGCCCATGACACCGCCACCGATGACATGGACGTATTTTGGTTTGCTCTCCTGCTCCCGCTCTCCTTTTCGTCCCCGTTCCTTGAGTGTTTCCTGAAGCTCAAAGACCCGGATCAGATTCTGGGCGGTTTTGCCCACCAGTAGGTTCGCTACCGAGACGGCTTCCTCGCGCAGCATCTGCTCACGATCATCGGCATAGTGCCGCCAGAGATCGATCAGCGCATAGGGAGCCGGGTAATGCGCGCGCGCGGCTTTTTTGGCCACGGTTCTGAGCATGTATTTTGCAATCCACGGCCGCAGCAGGCGGTGGTTCAGGAGCTTCAGCCACCAGGGCAGGGGTGCCTGTTTGGGAGGGTTGCGCAAAATGCTGCGCGCGGCATTGAGCAGGTGACGCTGAGGGACCGCATAATGCACCAGACGCATTTTTTTCGCTGCCCGGGCCGAGAAGCTGCGGCCAGTGAGCATGATATTCAGAGCGGTGAGGGGACCGGCGGCTTCCAGCGCTCGCACGGTGCCGCCGAAGCCGGGGTGAATACCGAGGCGTACTTCGGGCAGACCGAGACGGGTTTCGGGGCTATCTTCGGCGATGCGATAGCGGCAGGCCAGCGCCAGCTCCATGCCGCCGCCGAGACAGTAACCGTGAATCAGTGCGATGCTCGGACAGGTGAGCGTTTCAAGCAAGTTGAAAATGCGCTGCCCGCGCTGAATGGCTTCCAGTGCCGCAGGCTGAGATTCAAAATGGGTGAATTCCCTGATATCGGCACCGGCGATGAAGCCGTTTTTTTTGGCCGAGCAGATGACCAGTCCGTGGGGGGGCTGGCGATGCAGATGATTGAGTGCGTCTTCCAGTTCCATCAACACGGCTTTGGAGAGGGTGTTGGTAGAGCTATCGGCTTTATCCAGATGCAGCCAGACTACGTTTTCCTCGTCCTGCTCAAGCCGCCAGTGCTGGTATGTTTTATCGGTGATTTCTGTGTCCATTGCTTAAACCTTTTCAATCTCTTTGGGTGTCATTCCCCGCTGCTCGCAGTGAAAAACAGTAGGATGGGTAGAGCGAAGCACGAAGTCCAGTAGGGAAACCCATCAGTACGCTACAGATTAATACCTCGCTGTTTGGCTGCGGGGTAGTCTTCAGGCCCGTTCGATTAACATAGCGCCGCCCTGGCCGCCACCGATGCACAGAGACGCCACGCCGCGTGTTGCCTGTTTGCGTTCCAGCACCGAAAGCAGGTGCAGCACGATGCGCGCACCGCTGGCGCCGACCGGATGCCCCAGGCTGACGCCACCGCCGTCGATGTTCAAACGTTCTTCATCGATACTGCCAGGCGGCGTTTTTAAGCCCAGCTCTTCTTTGCAGTAATCCCCGTCTTCCCAGGCGCGCAGACAAGCGATCACCTGGGCGGCAAAGGCCTCATTGATCTCCCAATAGTCGATATCTTCAAGTTTCAGGCGCTTCTTTTTGAGCATCGGCGTGATCGCATGCACCGGTCCCAGTCCCATTTGCGCGGGTTCCAGTCCCGCCCAGTGGCAGTCCTTGATTTCACCACGGATCGTTAAGCCGTGTTCTTTGACTGCGGTCTGACTGGCCAGAACCAGCATCGCCGCGCCATCGGTGATCTGGGCGCTGTTGCCGGCGGTCACCGCGCCGAAAGACCGGTCGAAGACCGGGCGTAGTTTGGCCAGTTTTTCGACTGAAGAATCGGCGCGCAGGCCGTCATCCTGGCTATAGATCTTGCCGCGGGTATCGTAGAGCGTTTCAATTTCAGACAGATGCCCCTGTTCCACGGCCTGAGCCAGCCGTTGGTGGCTTCGTACGGCATAGGTATCCATTTCCTCACGGCTGATGTTGAAACGATACGCCAGGTTTTCGGCCGTCTGGCCCATGGACAGCCCGACGACCGGATCGGTCAGGCCACGCAACAGGCCGATAATGGGTTTGAAATATGCCGGGCGCAACCGACCCAGTGTTTTCAGTCGCAGGGGCAATGTTTTAGCCGTCGCCCAGGCACCCAGCCAGGCGACCATGGCGGTGCCCAGCAGCACCGGCGCATGGCTCATGGCTTCCACGCCACCAGCCAGCACCAGATCGGCCTGGCCGTTGCGAATATTTCGGGCCGCGCAGTCCAGCGCCTGCATGCCCGAGGCGCAGTTGCGCTGTACGGTCCAGCCGGGAACCCGCTTGCCACAGCCCAGACGCAGAGCGATGACCCGGCCGATATTGACTTCATCGGGGCCGGGCATGACGCAGCCCATGATGACTTCATCGAAGGCATCCGGCTCGAAAGGCTGGCGCGCCAGCAACGGACGGCCACAGCCGATGGCCAGTTCGGCGGCATGGAAGGGGCCGGGTTTGTTGCGCGCTTTTAACTGTGGCGTGCGGCTGCCATCAACGATGTACACCGCACGGCCATTGCTTGCGCTACGTTTGCGTGGAACCGTTTCTTTCTTTGTCGTGCTGTTGTTGTCTGTGTCGGCCATGTCGGTTTCCTGTTCTCTCAGTTAACGGGCGGGTTCGGAAAATCATCTACCCGGATGACCTGTGTGCGTGCGGCATCGGCGGTACGGATAAGCTCGGCATCCTGTGCGGTGATAATACCGTTTTCAATGCCGACTTCAAGCAGGCCTTCAAGACCGCGATGATCCGCTTTGTAATCCTGTAGTCCCTGACGCAGTTTGCGTTCGGCATGATCGGCCCGGATGACTTTTTCCAATGCGTCCTCCAGTTGGGCGATGGCTTCATCCGGGGCACTGGGAATATAAATGCCCTCGGTGAGACGGTCACGGGAGGTGGAGGGAATCAGTAACTGCTCGGCCACCCGGTGGCCGAGTTGGTCAGCGGGAGGGGAGAAGTGCCGTCCCAATGGGAAGACCATCCAGCGCAGGACAAAGGCAAGCGGGCGGTTGGGAAAGTTTTGCAGCAGGCCATCGATGGCCTGCTGAATTTCTGACAGGCAATGTTGACAGGTCCAGTGCAGCAGAGCCTGATCCGATTTGGGCCGGCCCTGATCTTCGAAGCGTTTGAGTACGGCCGAGGCCAGATACAGGTGGCTGAGGATATCACCCAGTCGGGCCGACAGGCTTTCCCTGCGTTTCAGCGTGCCGCCGAGGCTCATCAGGGCAGCATCAGTGAGCAGGGCAAAGGCGGCGCTCATACGAGTAAGGTGCCGATAGTAACGCCGGCCTGGGCTGGAAGCCTGGACGAAAACGAACAGCGAACTGGTCAGGCCATGGAACAGGGTGCGCAGGCTGTTCATTATCACGAAGCGTATGTGGCCGAACAAGGCGCGATCAAATTTCTCCAGCGACAGCTCCGGGTCCGCCTCGCCCAGGGCTTCCAGTTCTTTGAACACATAGGGGTGGCTGCGAATCGCACCCTGGCCAAAGATGATCATACTGCGGGTGAGGATGTTGGCGCCTTCCACTGTGATACTGATGGGCACGCTCTGGTAGGCGCGGCCCATGATATTGTGCGGACCCAGACAGATACCCGCCCCGCCCAGTATATCCATGGCGTCGTTGACCACCTTACGCATGCGTTCGGTCAGGTGGTATTTAACGATGGCCGAGATCACCGATGGTTTCTCACCTCGATCCAGGGCTGTAGCGGTGAGGGTGCGGGCCGCATCCATCATATAGGTATACGCGCCGATCCGCGCCAGTGCTTCTTCGACACCTTCAAAACGCCCGATGGGCAGTTTGAACTGGGTGCGAATACGCGCATAGGCGCCGACACTGCGCGCCGCCAGCTTGCCCGCGCCGGTACTGAGTGCGGGCAGGGAAATGCCACGGCCATCAGCCAGACATTCCATCAGCATGCGCCAGCCCTGGCCGATACGTTCCTGCCCACCGATGATCCAGTCGAGCGGCACGAACACATTCTCACCGCTGTTGGGGCCGGTCATGAAGGCGATATTGAGCGGGTTATGACGGCGGCCGATATTCACACCTGGAGTATCTGTGGGGATCAGCGCCAGGGTAATGCCAAGATTCGTTTCTTTTCCCAGGAGCTGATCAGGATCGTAGAGTTTGAAGGCCAGCCCCAGCAGGGTGGCCACCGGTCCCAGGGTGATATAACGTTTTTCCCAGGTCAGGCGCATGCCGAGCACGTCTTTCTGGTCCTGAAAATCCTGCCGGCAGACGATGCCGTAATCGGGGATGGCGCCAGCGTCACTCCCGGCATGGGGGTTGGTGAGGGCGAAGCAGGGAACGTCCTCACCGGCCGCCAGGCGTGGCAGATAATGCTTCTTTTGTTCTTCGGTGCCATATTCCAACAGCAATTTAGCCGGTCCCAGCGAGTTGGGCACCATGACCGAGACTGCGGCGGTAATGCTGCGAGTGGCGATTTTCATGACGATAGCGGAGTGGGCGAGGGCGGAATAGTCCAGCCCGCCGTAAGACTTGGGGATAATCAGGCTGAAGAAGCCGTGGGTTTTAATAAATGCCCAGGCTTCGGGCGGCAGATCTCCCCGCTCGGCGGTGATCTCCCAGTCATGGAGCAGGGCGCAGAGTTCATCCACCGGGCCGTCGAGAAAGGCCTGCTCCTCGGCGCTGAGTTGCGGTGTGGGCAGTTGGCGCAGTTTTTTCCATTTTGGCCGACCACTGAACAGTTCGCCATCCCACCAGACCGAGCCGGCATTCAATGCTTCACGTTCGGTTTGCGACATGCGCGGCGTAATACGACGGAATACCTTTAACAGGGGCTCGGAAATCCAGCGCAGACGCCAGTTGCGTCGGTGTTCGACGTGCGGGTTCATGGATTTTCTCCTTGCGAATTGGCCGAGGGTGCCGCCATGGTGCCGGGCGGCTGCGGTTTGTCGGTTGAGGATTCAGCACGGTCTGTGGCATCGTCAATCGTGGGGAGTGTGCTGTAACAGTCATCCGGGTTATTGCAATACAGATCCGAACCCGCCCAGGGCAGATGACGGTAGAGGGATAGATCGTCGAGATTGAAAAAAGGGTATTTAACAATGTCGAAATAGGGGGAAAAATCAAAATCCCGTGGCGTCATCAGACGTGGATTGCGTTGGTATAAATGGATCTTGTTGTCCGGGGTTTTCCCGGCAAAGGGCAGGATGGGAAAACGCACCGCCTGGAAGGCCGCGCCGATCATGCTGGAACACACGGTGCGGGTCTGGAGACCGGCATTGTGTGAAAATAGACTGGAATGCCAGCGTCGAGGGATGAAACCGTAGGGCAACATGAAGCGTGCCAGATCTAGTAATTGGCGAATGTCGTAATCGTTGCCAAGCCGGTCAATAGCGTAGCGGATCACCTTGCGGGTATCCTCGATCGATAGCCCTTTGGGGCGACAGATGCGCAAATGTTCCTGGCTGTATTTTTCCAGCGGGTAAATCACCGTGCCTTCACCAAGCAGGGCTTCGATAATGTAGGGCTTGTCCATTTCGAGCCGATATTCGCTGATCAACTTGTTCTGCAAGGGTCTGTCCCCGAGTTCGTAGAGACGACCGATGTAAAGGGCGGAATGGGTCCAGGGACTCTGGGTAATGAGTTTGATGACGTCCGAGACACGGCTGCGGCCATTGATCAGAATGACATCACCGGGACGGATTTCATAACACAAACGCTCGAAACTGGACAAGGGCGCAAGGCTGTAATCAGGACTGGATTCCTGATTCAACCAGCGGATGAGTCCACTCAGCAAACGTTTTCTGATGCCAATGGCTTCCATGGATCCTTTCTTTATCCTGATTAGTTTAAGGTGCTTGCCATATCTGTCGGCAAAACGGCAGGTTGTTTTAATTCTAGTAGAAAAATCAAGCGGAAACGGCGGATATATGAAGAAAAATGGAAGAAGTACACAGGGGTAAAAATTCGGCACAAAGATACCGAGAAGGCAAAGGGCCTGATCTCCGTTGCTTGCAACGAAAAACAGTAGGTTGGGCTGAATGAAATGAAGCCCCACAACTTAATACCCCGTCAGCTTGCAGCGGGATAGTTTATTTAGATCTGACGTATCTCCACGAAATAGTGTTTAAAATTCATAAAGATAAAAGCATAGTCCGCAAATGAACGCCAATGTTTGATTGTTTATACGTCTTTGGTAGTCACCCATACCGCAATGAATATTTTCGCGTTTATTTTCGGGCAGATAAGGTTTTGATTTTTAGAAAATTTTCGCGGGGATACCTCAGTATTTAGATATCACATTTTAGCCGCTTCCTTACTCTACATCAGCAAGCGGATCCGACCAGTTGTCTGGATGTTTGGGATTGTCGGTATCTCCCATGTCATCCTCCAGGAGGTCATCGAACGGTCCTGACCAATCTTCCGGCTCAGCCATGGGTTCGAGATGGAGTTCACGCCATGTATCGAAATCCAGCTCTTCAATATCACTTTCAAAATATTGAATTTCAATGGTCTGGCTGTCCTCATCTGTCGCGACAATTTTAAAAATGCGGTTTTCTTCACGATTACGAAACCAGTCATTGATAGTGGGCTCATAATGTTTTTGCATGAGACGACCCCCTCGAATTAAATAAAACGGCCTAATCTACCCGGAAATGTCGAATTCCTTATTTAAGCATAGGCGCGTTTTTCAGTACCGGGTAATGATGTATATCAATTAACCGTTTATATTACAAATCCCGGCGGCAGGCAGAGTCTCTGTGGTTGTCCCTGTTTCTATTTTTCTTGACAGTCCAGATAGCGTTCGGCGTCCAGCGCGGCCATACAGCCGGAGCCGGCGGAGGTGATAGCCTGGCGATAATGGTGATCAGCGACATCGCCAGCGGCGAAAATGCCTTCCACGCTGGTGGCGGTGGCGCTGCCCTCAGCGCCGCTTTTGACTGTCAGATAGCCATGTTCCATATCTAATTGACCGGCAAAAATATCGGTGTTGGGCCTGTGACCGATGGCGACGAAGACGCCATGCACACTAATATCTTTCGTGCTGCCGTCCTGGGTGTTTTTGATGCGCACGCCAGTGACGCCGGAATCATCGCCGAGTACCTCATCTGTGGCATGGTTCCATTCGATAGTGACGTTGCCGTTTTTAGTTTTTTCCATTAGTTGTTCTGCGAGAATTTTTTCTGAACGAAATTTATCGCGGCGATGGATTACGGTGACATGCGAGGCGATATTGGAAAGATAAAGCGCTTCCTCAACGGCAGTGTTACCGCCGCCCACTACGGCAACCGGTTTGTCACGATAGAAAAAGCCGTCACAGGTGGCGCAACCGGAGACGCCTTTGCCCTTGAAGGCTTCTTCCGATTCCAGCCCCAGATACATGGCCGAAGCACCGGTGGCGATAATGAGAGCATCGCAGGTGTAATGGCCGCTGTCGCCGGTTAATTGATAAGGTTTGGAGCTGAAGTCCACCTTGTTGATATGATCGAATACAAACTCGGTGTGAAAGCGTTCCGCATGCTGGCGCATGCGTTCCATCAGTTCTGGTCCCTGCAGGCCTTCGAGACCCCCCGGCCAGTTGTCTACTTCGGTGGTGGACATGAGCTGGCCGCCCTGTTCCATACCGGTGATCAGAACGGGTTGCAGGTTGGCGCGTGCAGCATAAATGGCGGCGGTGTAACCCGCCGGTCCGGAACCGAGAATCAACAGGCGAGAATGTTTGGTGTCACTCATGTGCTAAACTCCAGAAAAATTGCATTAACGATGCGCATGATTTAAAGAACGCCTGATTAATTCCGCCGTTCATGGTTCGACAGGCTCACCACGAACGGTGGAATTAATCAATGCATCCTTCACAGAAATTAATCTCTTTGGGTTTAATTCCCCGCTGCTTGCAGCGAAAAATAGTAGGATGGGTAGAGCGAAGCGCGAAGTCCAGTAGGGAAACCCATCAGTATGGTACAGCTTAATACCCTGCCCGCTTGCGGCGGGGTTGTTTATTTTCAATGCACTCTTCAAAGGAATTAACCCGTGCATCCTTTAAAGAATAAAAAAACAAGCGTCAGGAGAAGCCGTCGAATATCATGTTGCTATCTTACGTCAAAGCCACTCGGTGGGTAAAGTTGAGAACATGAAAATAGGCATTCCAAAAGAAGTTAAAATCCGCGAAGGGCGTGTGGCTTTGATCCCGGATGCTGCAGCCGAACTGGTCCGGCAGGGACAACGCGTTTACTTACAAAAAGACGCGGGGCTTTTAAGCGGTTATGCCGATGAGGATTACACTGCGTTGGGTGTGGATATTCTAGGTGATGCATCGAGCCTGTATGCCGAGTCGGAACTGATTGTAAAAGTAAAGGAACCACTTCCGCAGGAGTGGCCGTTGTTAAGGCCGGATCATTTATTGTTTTCCTATTTGCATCTGGCGGCCGAACCGGCGCTGACTAAGGCATTGTTGGAGATCGGACTCACGGCGGTGGCTTTTGAAACGGTTACCGACAGGGGCCGCCTGCCGTTGCTGGCGCCCATGAGTGACATTGCCGGGCGTATTGCAATACAGATTGGTACGCATTTGCTGCATATGCCGCAGGGCGGGCGGGGCGTACTGCTGGGGGGCGTGCCGGCGGCCGAGCGCGGCCATGTGGTGATTCTGGGTGCCGGTGTGGCGGGCGGGAATGCCGCCTTGCTGGCGGCCGCTATGGGTGCCGAGGTAACGATCTTTGATCGCAACCGTGAAAAACTCGAACACATGCGCGCCCTGGGCGGCAACGTGACCGCGTTGCATCCGTTTGCACAAAGTATCCATGACGCGGTCTGCCGGGCCGATCTTCTTATTGGCGCGGTGCTGATTCCGGGTGAAAAAGCGCCGCATCTGGTGAGCGCCGAGACGGTTAAGAATATGCGTGTGGGTAGTGTCATTGTCGATATTTCCGTAGACCAGGGGGGGTGTATCGAAACCACCCGGCCTACCGATTATGAAAACCCTACTTTTCTCTGGCACGAGGTGGTGCATTTCGGCGTCACTAATATGCCGGGGGCGGTGCCACGCACTGCTTCACAGGCGCTGTCAGCGGCGTTGTTACCCTATATTTTGCGGCTGTGTGAAGCGGGTTGGGAGAAACAGCCGGATCTGGCCGCCGGCATCAATGTTTCAGAGGGAAAAATTTGTCTTTATGGCTTGCAAAACACCTTATAATAAAATATAAATATTCTATAGAATTAAGTGTTTAGAACTTTTATCTAATATTTAGGTTTAAATATGTCCCAGGCAAGTCAAAAACTGGCGGTGCGTGCGCCTCTGGCAGGCCATTTGCGCCGTGGCCTGCGCGAAGGCGCCCTGTTTATTTTTGGTTTCAGCGCCCTGTATTTCTTCCTCGCCCTGTTCAGTTATCAGCCTGCGGATCCCGGGTGGACCCACAGTGCGGCAGACATGGGTGCGCAGGTGGCCAATATGGGGGGGCCGACCGGGGCCTGGTTTGCCGATGTTTTTCTCACCCTGTTTGGCTATCTGGCCTACTTGTTTCCGCTGATGGTGGGTTTTGTCGGCTGGCAACTTTATCAGGGCCGGGAACAGGAAGCATCCCGTCCCTTTGATATTCGAGGTTTCATGTTGCGTTTCGGCGGCTTTGTCCTGACTCTGATTGCGGGTTGTGGGCTGGCCAGTTTGCACGATAATTCCGTAATCAGCCTGTTGCCGGTGAATGCGGGCGGCATTCTGGGCGATCTGGTGGGCCGGCAAATGGAAGGCGCGTTCAATCTTATCGGCGCAACCCTGCTGCTGCTGGCGCTGTTTTTAAGCGGTATGACGCTATTTGTGAACCTTTCGTGGATCAAACTGATTGACGCTACCGGTAGTCTGACCCTGTTACTGGCGGACAGTTTGGCGCGTCTGTTTCTGATCGTGCGCGCAGGGCTATTAAAGATGTTCGAGGTTTGGCTGGCCCGGCGCCAGAAAGTCCAGTTGGCCAAACAACGTTTCAAGGTCGAAAAACGCCGCGAACCGGTGCGCGTTGAGCATAAGGCGCCGGTGATTAAAACGCCTGGAAAAATAATCAAACAAAGTCGCCGGGTCGAACAGGAAAAACAGATCCCCCTGTTTGTCGCCGAGGGGGATAGTCGCTTACCGCCCCTGTCCCTGCTGGATGAGTCAAAGCCGGGAAAATATACCCTCTCGCGGGAGGCGCTGGAAGCCATTTCCCGTCAGGTGGAGTTGAAGTTGCAGGACTTCGGTGTACAGGTTGAAGTCGTGGCGGTACATCCCGGGCCGGTGATTACCCGCTATGAGCTGCAACCGGCGCCGGGTGTAAAAGTGAGTCAGATCACCAATCTGGCCAAGGATTTAGCCCGCGCTCTGTCGGCGATCAGCGTGCGTGTGGTCGAAGTGATTCCGGGCAAGACCACGGTGGGTCTGGAAATCCCTAATGAACAGCGTGAGATCGTGCGCTTGATCGACAATCTGAAAGCCCCTCAGTTTGCCGATGCGCGATCGCCACTGACGCTGGCGCTGGGCAAGGATATTAATGGTCAGCCGACCGTGGTGGATCTGGCGCGTATGCCTCACCTGCTGGTGGCGGGTACGACCGGTGCGGGTAAATCGGTGGCGCTCAATGCCATGATTCTGAGCATGTTGTATAACGCCACCCCCACTGAAGTTCGTCTGATCATGATTGATCCCAAAATGCTGGAGCTGTCTATTTATGATGGCATTCCGCATCTGCTGGCACCGGTGGTCACTGATATGAAAGAAGCGGCTAATGCCCTGCGCTGGTGCGTGGCGGAAATGGATAATCGTTATCGTTTAATGGCGGCGCTCAAGGTGCGCAACATTGCCGGCTATAACCGCAAGGTGAAAGAAGCCCATGATGCCGGCAAGCCTATTCTCGATCCCCTGCACCCTGAAGATTCCGCGCTCCCGGCACAGGAACTTTCAACCCTGCCGTATATCGTGGTGGTGGTGGATGAACTGGCGGATATGATGATGCTGGTGGGCAAAAAAGTGGAAGAGCTGATCGCCCGTCTGGCGCAAAAAGCCCGCGCCTCCGGTATTCATCTGATTTTGGCCACCCAGCGGCCCTCGGTGGATGTGCTGACCGGCTTGATCAAATCTAATATCCCGGCGCGTATTGCCTTCCAGGTGTCTTCCCGTGTGGATTCCCGTACCATTCTCGATCAAATGGGCGCGGAACAGCTTCTGGGACATGGCGATATGCTTTACATGCCCGCCGGAACCGCGGTACCGACCCGCATTCACGGTGCCTTTGTGGATGATCATGAAGTACACAACGTAGTGGAAGAACTGAAGAAAAACAGTCAGCCGCAGTATGTCGAGGAAGTGCTGGCGGGTATCGATGAGCCGGATGCCGGTAGTGCAGCAGCGATGGCGGCGGACTCGGAATCCGATCCGCTCTACGATCAGGCGGT
The DNA here is from genome assembly GCA_964596835.1 of uncultured Thiohalophilus sp. Lineage (GTDB taxonomy): Bacteria > Pseudomonadota > Gammaproteobacteria > UBA6429 > Thiohalophilaceae > JAADGZ01. Next base: position 39,067 of record CAZQVV010000008.1, read on the forward strand.
GAAAATTGTCACTCAAACTCGCAAAGCGTCGATCTCGGGTGTCCAGCGGCGACTGAAAATAGGCTATAATCGTGCCGCACGGATGGTCGAAGCCATGGAAATGGCTGGCATTGTCGGGCCGCTGGAGAATAATGGCAATCGTGAAGTGCTGGCACCGCCGCCGCCGAAAGATTAACTCGTCTCTGTCTATAAACACGGATGATTAACGCGGAGAACGCAGAGGCGCGAAAACGCAGAGATTGCATTTTGGCAGTGACGTTATTTTTGAGCATTAAGATGTGAAACGGTACCTTGAATCTTTCCGCGTGGGCACAGAAGAAATCGTGCTTACCCTACGAAAACTTGTCTTTGCCCAGTAAACACGGACAATTAATCTCCGTTGGGTTTAATCCCCCGCTGTATGCAGCGAACCACGGTAGGATGGGTAGAGCGAAGCGCGAAGTCCAGAGGGGAAACCCATCGGCACGCACGTTTGTTTGCATCGGGTAGTTTGTTTAATCCCTTTATTATAAAACAGTCCATGATCAAGTCTTTCTTTGTTCGTATCTTTGTTATTCTCAACCTTGGCCTGCTCGGACTGTCACTGGCGCAGGCCAGTTCGCTGAATGCTTTTTTTGCGCACACCCGCAACTTCAGCGCCGACTTCAATCAGTCACAGTTTGATGCTGATAAAAAGCTGATACAGCGCAGTCATGGCAGCATCCAGGTTGAACGGCCGGACAAATTCCGCCTGCAATACTTTAAGCCTTATAAACAGCTGTATGTTGCCGACGGCAAAAAACTCTGGTCGTATGATGAGGATCTGGAACAGATTATTGTAAAACCACAAACTAAAGCGCTGGCGAACTCACCCGCCATGATCCTGAGCAGTGTAAAACTCCTGCATGATAATTATCAGGTCAGTCACCTGGAAAAAAAGCAGGGCGCAGACTGGTACCGGCTCACGCCCAGGCAGGACGATGCCGGTTTTGAGTCGGTGTTTCTGGCGTTTAAAAATAATACGCTGACAAAAATGGAAATGCTCGATAGTTTTGGCCAGACCACGCGCCTGAAATTTAATCACATGAAGGTGAACATCCCGCTCGCGGACAGGACATTTAAGTTTATCCCCCCCAAAGGCGTCGATATTATTGGTCAGAAATGACGGACGCCCCCGATCTATTTGTTTCAACTGAACCGGCTTCCAGCCGGGATGCGAGCACATGGCGGCCGCTGGCGGATCGCATGCGCCCGCAGACGCTGGATGGGATTGCCGGTCAGTCCCACCTGTTGGGGCAGGACAAACCTCTGCGTCAGGCCATTGAGTCGGGGCGTTTGCATTCGATGATTTTCTGGGGGCCGCCGGGTACCGGCAAGACCACCCTGTCGCGTCTGATTGCGCATTACTGCGAGGCGGAGTTTTTGAGTCTCTCTGCCGTACTCTCCGGGGTCAAGGATATCCGCCAGGCAGTGGAACAGGCCAGGGTACTCCAGCAGCAGGGCCGCGCCAGTATTCTGTTCGTGGATGAAGTGCATCGTTTCAACAAGTCGCAGCAGGACGCCTTTTTGCCCTTTGTAGAAGACGGCACCATTACCTTCATCGGCGCGACCACGGAAAACCCCTCGTTTGAGTTGAACAATGCGCTGTTGTCCCGCGCCCGGGTTTATGTGCTCAAGTCGCTGCAGACGGAGGATCTGGTTGCGGTCCTCAAACGGGCATTAGAGGATGAGGCGATGGGTCTCGGGCAGCGCAAGATCAAAATAGACGATGCCCTGATTTATCGCCTGGCGCAGATGGCCGATGGCGATGCCCGGCGCGCCCTCAATCTGCTGGAAATCGCGTCTGATCTCAGCCTTGAAAAAAAGGGTGAACAGCTGATCAGCGAGGCGGTGCTTAATGATGTATTGTCCACTGGCCTGCGCCGTTTCGACAAGCAGGGCGAAGCTTTTTATGATCAGATCTCTGCACTGCATAAATCGGTGCGCGGTTCCGCGCCGGATGCGGCTCTGTACTGGCTGGTACGGATGCTCGATGGCGGCTGTGACCCTTTGTATATTGCCCGGCGCGTGGTGCGTATGGCCAGCGAAGACATCGGCAACGCCGATCCCCGCGCCCTGACCCTGGCGCTCAATGCCTGGGACGTGCAGGAGCGGCTGGGCAGTCCGGAAGGAGAACTGGCAATTGCCCAGGCGGTTCTGTATCTGGCCTGCGCCGCCAAGAGCAACGCGGTTTACAAGGCTTATAACCAGGCCACGGCCCAGGTAAAAGAAGCCGGCTCTGCGGAAATCCCCGTGCATCTGCGCAATGCGCCCACCCGGCTGATGAAGGAACTGGGCTACGGTCGCGAGTATCGTTATGCCCATGACGAGCCGGAAGCCTATGCGGCGGGAGAACGCTATTTCCCCGAAGAAATGGGTGAACAGCATTATTATGAGCCCGTTCCCCGCGGTCTGGAGATTAAAATTGCAGAAAAGCTGGCCCATTTGCGTGACCTGGACAAAAAAGCAGGCAAGCCGGGCTGAGTTGCCATATATTTGAAATCAATTACAGTATAATTTGTCCATCACTAACCTGCCGTACCACGAACGATCAGATAAAATTTCCAGGGACCCGCATGCTTGATCCAAAACTGTTACGCAACGATTTACAAAACTGCGCCGCGCGTCTTGCGCGTCGCGGTTATACCCTCGATACCGCATTGTTTGAAAGACTGGAATCACAACGCAAACAGTTGCAGGTAGACACCCAGCAGTTGCAAAGCGAACGCAATACAAAATCAAAGGCCATCGGTCAGGCCAAGGCCAAAGGCGAAGACGGCGCTGAATTTTTTGCCGCTGTGTCCGAGATAGGTGACCGACTCAAGACTAATGAAGAAAAGTTGGCGCTAGTGCAGCGCGAGTTGAATGATCTGCTGATGAGTCTGCCCAATCTTCTGCACGAGAGCGTGCCCGATGGCCGGGATGAAAATGACAATCTCGAAATCCGTCGCTGGGGTGAGCCGCGCACGTTTGATTTCGAGGCCCGCGATCATGTGGATCTGGGTGAAGCTACCGGCCTGCTGGATTTTGAAACCGCCGTGAAAATTACCGGCTCACGCTTTGCCGTTATGAGTGGCGGGGTTGCCCGGTTGCATCGTGCCCTGATCCAGTTCATGCTGGATCTGCACTCGCAGGAACACGGCTATACCGAAACCTGCGTTCCCTATATCGTTAATGCCGACAGCCTGCGCGGCACGGGACAGTTACCCAAGTTTGAAGAAGATCTGTTCAAGCTGCGGCACGAGCATGATTTTTACCTGATCCCCACGGCCGAGGTGCCGCTGACCAACATCGTGCGTGATACGATTAGCGACGATGCCGTCATGCCGCGAAAATTTGTCTGCCACACGCCCTGTTTTCGCAGTGAAGCGGGATCCTACGGCAAGGACACGCGCGGCATGATCCGCCAGCACCAGTTCGAGAAAGTCGAGATGGTGCAAATCGTGCGTCCGCAGGATTCCTATGCGGCGCTGGAGGAACTGACCGCACATGCCGAAGAAGTCCTGAAGCGGCTGCAACTTCCGTATCGACTGGTCACGCTATGCGCCGGTGACGTGGGTTTTTCTTCCGCTAAGACCTACGATCTGGAAGTCTGGTTGCCCGGCCAGCAGGCTTACCGCGAGATTTCATCCTGCAGCAATTTTGAAGACTTTCAGGCGCGGCGCATGAAAGCCCGCTGGCGTAATCCGGATACCGGTAAGCCGGAACTGGTACATACCGTCAACGGTTCCGGACTGGCCATCGGTCGCACCCTGGTGGCGGTGCTGGAAAACTACCAGAATGAAGATGGCAGCATCACCGTGCCCGAAGTATTGAAGCCTTATATGGGATCGCGACGAAGCATTCAGTGATTGTCAATCCAGGTTCTACTCACACGTTAGTTCTTAGGGGTTAAACGGTTATAAATCAGTATGTTATAAGCCGGAATAGGTGCCCTGATCTTTATTTGGTGATTGACTAATGCATAATTCGTGCATATGCTTATGCATGAATTATGTGCAAACAGGGCATGACTATGCGAACCACGTTGAATATTGATGATCAACTTTTTGAAGAAGCGGTTCGTCTCACAGGGGTAAAAGAGAAAACGGCTCTGTTACGCGAAAGCCTGAAAGCCCTGATTCAGCGTGAAAGCGCCCGGCGTCTTTCGCTATTGGGTGGCACAGAGCCACAACTGAGTGAGATTCCCCGCCGTCAAAGCGGCAAATGATCCTGGTCGATACCTCGGTCTGGATCGATCATTTGCGCAATAGTAACCTCGCGCTCGCCGCGTTACTCAAGCAAAATCACGTTGTCATGCATCCGATGGTATTGGGGGGAGCTTGCCTGCGGCAACCTGAAGAATCGTCCAGAACTTCTACGACTTTGGCGAAGCCTGGAATAAACAACCCCGCCGCAAGCGGACGGGGTATTAACATGGTAGCGCGCTGATGGGTTTCCCCTCTGGACTTCGCACTTCGTTCTACCCATCCTACTGTTTTTCGCCGCAAGCAGCGGGGAATGACACCCAAAGAGATTCAATACAAACGGCGAATAATGAAGAGGCGCTGTATTTTATCGAACAGCATGGATTGATGGGTGAGGGGATCGGATATATTGACGTTCATCTACTGGCCTCGGTGATTCTGGAGGCAGGGACAAAACTATGGACACTGGATAAACGGTTGGCTCGGCTTGCAACTGACTTAACTTGTGCGTGGGAAGAACCGTCCAGGGAATAGAAGGTATACCCAATGCATCCTGTATAAATCCGGGCAGCACAATGCGGGATGGACTATA
>CAZQVV010000009.1:0-42580 GCA_964596835.1 uncultured Thiohalophilus sp.
GCGACCTTCTTCTTGGCGACCTTCTTCTTGGCGACCTTCTTCTTCGCGACCTTCTTCTTCGCGACCTTCTTCTTGGCGACCTTCTCCTTCGCAACCTTCTCCTTCTCGGCCTTTTTCTTCGTGACCTTCTTCTTCACAACCTTTTTCTTGCCTGATTTTCCTTTAGTGGATATGGCCGCCTCGGAGCGGGACTCCCCTATTTCGTTGTTTGGCAGGCTGGCCAGGATACGTTCGATATTGGCAAAAATATCTTCAATTTCTCCGGTACCCTGTACGGTGCGTAGTTTTCCCTGATGGCGGTAATATTCCACCAGCGGCGCGGTCTGCGTTTCATAGACTTTCAGGCGGTTGGCGATGGTTTCTTCATTATCATCGGCGCGGTGCAGCAATTCACCCCCACACTTATCACAACAGCCATCAATACGTGGCGGCGAGGTGTAGATATTGAACATCTGGCCACAGTCACGGCAGGTGCGGCGTCCGGTCAGGCGCTGTAATAGCACATTAAATTCCACATCAATTAACAGCGCCATCTGCATCGGACTGCCCAACTCTTCCAGCAAGCGATCCAGCGCTTCAGCCTGGCTGATATTGCGGGGAAAACCGTCAAGAATAAAACCATTACTCGTATCTGGCTTGCCCAGGCGTTCACGAATCATCCCCAACACGAGATCATCGGAAACCAGTTGGCCCGCATCCATAACCGTTTTCGCCTGGATGCCGAGCGCGCTGCCTGCGGCTACTGCTTGCCGCAGAAGATCGCCGGTCGAAATTTGCGGAATAGCATATTTCTCGACCAGCAGCTTTGCCTGTGTGCCTTTACCGCCACCCGGTGCCCCAATTAATACGATTCTCATTTTATGATCCGCTCCATTTGCTGTTCTGGTATTTTGCCAAGTTTCATATCCAGCAGTCAGGCCATGTTTGTGCGCTGCCAGCCAATGAACTCAAAAGATATAAATATAATAGTTGATTTCACTCTGATACAGGGTATCGGTTTCCTTTTCCAGGACTTTAAGAAACTGAACTTGTTAGACCCCGCGTTACTATTTGGCGATTTTCCGCCCGAGATTCGGTTAAGCTGAAATTAATCCCTGCCTGCCTATAAGTCAATCTTCACAAGCTGAATTTTAGCACTCAAATTCCTGCATAGGACTCCCAGGCTGTTGCTAGGCATCTTTTTGCTTAATGGGCCTGTCAATATTTCTGGTTTTTAGTGATCGCTGTTAGAATACCCGATTTTTTAGGTCTGGCTGGAGAAAAGGAGCCGGTATGAACCCGGATCGAGTAGCATTATGAAGATCTGTATTGTTTCAGACAGTCACGACAACCGTTACCTGCTCTCGGCCGCGATCAAAGACGCCTGCGAACGTGGCGCCGAGGCCGTGCTGCACTGTGGTGATGTGGTTGCCCCCACCACCCTGCGCATTTTCAAACCCTTTGACCTGCCGGTGCATGTCATCCACGGCAATAATACCGGCGATCTCTACAGTATGGCGCAACTGGCGCAGGATCCCGATCATCAGATCCACTATCACGGTCAGGACGCCGGCATTGAACTGCATGGGCGGCGGATTTTTATGGTGCATTATCCTCATTACGCCCGCGCCATGAGCATGACCGGCGACTGGGATATGGTCTGCTGTGGCCATGACCACCGGGCGCTCATTGATCACATCGAAAACATGAAGCGGCGCCAAACCCTGTTCATCAATCCCGGCACCGTCGGCGGCATAGGCGACGATCCCACCTATGCTATCGGGGATCTGGAAACCATGGCATTCGAGATCAGGGACGTACCGATTGACGAAAAACTGCTGATCAACCGCAAGCCGGTCACCCCGCACCACGATTAGTTAAAGAAAATCTTAACGCAAAGGTGCAGAAACGCAAAGATCGCAAAGTATTGTCTGGTTCCCACGGTCGCCGTGGGAATCCATATCACCTCATCAGGCGCACCATAGGCATTCCCACGCAGGAGCGTGGGAACGAGGCACGCAGGAGCTTGGGAACAAGGCAGCTTCTCACCCCGGTGTGTTCTTTGCCACCCAGCGTTCACCCTCTGACAGGGTTTCTTTTTTCCAGAACGGTGCGCGCGACTTGAGTTCTTCCATTAACCAGCGGCTGGCTTCGAATGCCGCCACGCGGTGGGCGGACCAGACCGCCACCAGCACGATAGCCTCAGCCGGGTGGATCTGGCCAACGCGGTGAAGAATCAGACTGTCGAGTAAATCCCAGCGTTCGATGGCTTCACGGCTGATTTTCTCCAGGTATTTCTCCGTCATGCCCGGGTAGTGTTCCAGCCACATCTGCGCTACCAGATCCCCATCATTAAAATCCCGCATGCTGCCGACAAACACCGCCGCCGCGCCAAACTTGCCCGCTGCCTGCATGGCGGCCTGATAATGGCTGACTTCGGTAAAGGGTTCAAAGCCGGTTTCAAGAATATCGACTTTCATCAGCCCCCCGTCACCGGTGGAAAAAAAGCAACTTCATCACCATCGGATACCGGCGTATCGGCATCCACATATTCCATATTCAGCGCCATCAGGGTATGGCCCGGTATTACCGCACCCTCTGTTGCCCGCACCCAGGCCTCAGCCACCGTCTGAACTGAACCTGCCTCCAGTTCACAATCTTCTCGTCCTAACTGTTCACGCAGGCTGGCGAAAAATTTGATGGATATACTCATAAAGGCTCGATTCGGATTTGCTCAAACGAGGTCTGCAAGACTATCATGATTCCCGCAAACGGCCCAAACAACAACGACACGGCAATGACGGACTTTACCCATTTCAATCAGAACGGCCAGGCCCACATGGTCGATGTCGGCAGTAAAGAGAACACTCAGAGGGTGGCGGTCACTAGCGGCTGGATCAGCATGCAGCCTGCTACGCTCGAAAAAGTGCGCAACGGCGGCCACCAGAAAGGCGACGTGCTGGGCATCGCCCGTATCGCCGGCATCATGGCGGCCAAGCGCACGCCGGATCTCATTCCCCTGTGTCATCCCCTGATGCTCACCCATATAGACCTCGAATTCCGTATCGATGAAACCGAAAACCGGATCCACTGTCAATGCACCGTCGAGACCCGGGGCCAGACCGGCGTGGAAATGGAAGCCCTGACCGCCACCCAGATTGCCCTGCTGACTATCTATGATATGTGCAAAGCCGTGGATCGCGGTATGGTGATAGGCGAGGTCTGCCTGCTGGAAAAAAAGGGCGGCAAGTCGGGGCACTGGAAACGGCCTTAAAATCTAACGCAAAAACATAAGATATTGTTAATAGAAACATTTGTTTGAAATCCTTTGTGATCTTCGCGCCTTTGCCTTGAGATCTTTATTATTGCATCATGACAACTTCCTCGATTCCCTTTCCCGCCCCACCCCCGCAAAGCGAAGCCGAACTGCTGGCGCGGACACAGGGGCTGGCCGGGTTGACACTGGGCGAGCTGGCAACCATCGCGCGTCAACCCCTGCCCGCTTCGGCGCAATCCGGTAAGGGCTGGGGGGGGCAACTACTTGAACGTTTCCTCGGCGCCAGCGCCGGTTCGCGGCCAGAGCCAGACTTCACCTATATTGGTGTAGAACTCAAAACCCTGCCGCTGAATGCCGCTGGCCAGCCAAAGGAATCCACCTATGTCTGTACGGTGCCATTAAAAGACAATCGGCATTTGCGCTGGGAAACTTCCTGGGTGCGCCTGAAACTGCAACGGGTGTTGTGGCTGCCACTGGAAGCGGATACCCGTATTCCTTTTGCCCAGCGGCGTATTGGCACAGCCCTGCTCTGGAGTCCGGACGCCGAACAAGAGACAATGCTGAAACAGGACTGGGAAGAGCATATGGACCGGATCTGCCTGGGTCAACTGGAGACCCTCTCCGCACGCGACGGGGTGGTGCTGCAAATCCGTCCCAAGGCTGCGCACTCAAAAGTGCTCAGCCCGAGCTGTGGCAGCGACGGCGCACCGACCCAGACCCTGCCACGGGGGTTTTATTTGCGCAGCCAGTTTACCCGCACCATTCTGCAACAGCATTACGCCGTCTATACTTGATCCAGAACAGAGAAGGACTCGCAATCATGGCAAAAGATCTGAAATACTGGATCAAACATATCAGTGAACATGAAATCCCTATTTTTAGATATACCGCACTGGCGATTGCCGACGGTGTCCGGGACGATGAAACATCCGGTGCTCAACTGGCGCAGATCATTCTTCGGGACACCAGCCTGACAGCACGCATCCTGCGTATATCCAACAGCGTGATCTACAATCCGTCGCGTACATCGATCAACACGGTCAGTCGCGCCATTGTTTATATCGGCTTCGATCTCATTCGCGATCTCAGCCTCTCCCTGGCAGTTATCGACGCCATTCTCAAAAGCCGCTCACGCAAGTATGTACTAAAACTCATGGCGCGCTCTTTCCATGGCGCCACCCTGGCGCGTATGTTGGCGGAAAAACGCGGCGACGATGCGCCGGAAGAAGTTTTTATCGCTGCGCTGCTCTACCATCTCGGGGCCATGGCTTTCTGGTGCGTCGATGAGGATCGGGGTCTCCAGATCCAGGCGTTGATCGATAAGCATGGCTTTAAACCCGCCATGGCGGAAAAAGAAATACTGGGCTTTACGTTTGATCAACTCACTGTCGGCCTGACGCATGACTGGCATCTCTGCGATCTGCTGCACAGCGTCATCAACAACCCCGGCCTGAAAACGCCACGCATCCAGGATATAATCCTAAGCAAGAACCTGGCTGACAGCATCAACCCACAGTGGAATAGCCCGAAAGGCATTCAGGCTATTCAGCATATTGCCCGACATCTGAAACAGGACGAGGGCAAGACGATTAACCTGCTGCGTAACAACGTGCTGGAGGCAGCCGAGTTCGCCCAGCAATACGGCGCAGTGGCAATTATACCCTACCTGCCTCTGCCCAATGGTGATACCCGCGTGGTCAGCGATGAACCGCAAAGCATCGAAAAATATCCCTTGCCGGATCCCGTTCGGCAACTGAATATTCTGCAGGATCTCACCAGCACACTGGAAAGTCACCCTTCCGCCAATACCATTCTGGAGCTCGTACTCGAAGGACTGCACCGGGGCGTTGGACTGGATCGAGTGCTGTTCGCTCTGCTGAGCCCGGATAAAACCATGCTCAATGGAAAATTCGCCATTGGCGAAGGCAATGAAGCCCTTATTCAGCATTTTCATTTTTCACTGAAGCAAAAGAACCTATTCAGTGAAGTCTTCCTCGGTACACAAGCACAGTGGATCCGCAACAGCCAGAGTGGTGAACAGGCTGCTCAGATCAGCGATGAAATGCGCACCATATTGGCCAGCGAAGCCTTCCTGATTTTTCCCATCACCATCCGGCAGTCCCCCATCGGTCTGTTCTATGCGGATCGCCAACCCAGCCAACGCCCACTTAGCGCCGACATTTTTTCCGGCTTCCGCCACTTCGGCCAGCAGGCCTGTCTCGCCATTGAGCATATCAGCCAACAAAAATAGTCCTCAATCTGCCAGTGGCGGTTTTACTTCCGGATGCACCTTATCCATCGGCACGGATAACCCCTCATGGCTGATAATACGCGCATGTTGGCGGCGCAATTCCCGTGGCTCACCTACACCACAGGAGTGAGCAATCAGGCCCACTTCATGCACCAGGTTGTGTACATAGTTTTTCACCCGCAACGCCTTGTTTTCGGGATTCAACCCTTTTTGCAGGCGCGGGTTATGGGTCGTGATACCGGTCGGGCAGGTATTGCGGTTACACTGCATTGCCTGAATGCAGCCCAGCGCAAACAGAAAACCCCGCGCGCTGGTCACAAAATCCGCCCCCACGCACAAAGCCCAGGCGACACTGCCCGGCGCCACCAGTTTGCCGGAAGCAACCACTCGAATGCGTTCACGCAGACCATATTTATTGAGCTTGTCCACCAGCATGGGCAAGCTTTCATGCAGAGGTAACCCCACGTTATCCATCAGCGGCATGGGGGCCGCACCACTGCCGCCTTCGGCGCCATCCACCGTGATAAAATCCGGCGCATACTCGATACCCTGTTTAACAATCATCTGAAGCAAGATATCAAGATGCCCACAGCCCCCCAGTACCAGCTTGAAACCTACCGGCTTACCCGTGATCCGGCGCACATGCTGGATCATGGCCATAAGATCCTCCACTGAACTGATATCAGGATGACGGTTGGGGCTGATGGAATCCTTAAACGGTGGAATACCGCGAATATGCGCGATTTCTTCCGTAACCTTGATCCCAGGCAGGATACCGCCCTTGCCTGGCTTGGCGCCCTGGCTAAGCTTGATTTCAAACATGCGCACCTGCGGATGTGCAGCTATCTCACGCAATTTTTCATCATCCAGTTGTCCGGCCTGATCCCGGACCCCGTATTTTGCGGTACCAATCTGGAACACCAGATCCGCGCCCCCTTCCAGATGCCAGGGTGATATCCCCCCTTCCCCGGTATTCATCCAACAACCAGCTTTATACGCACCCCGCGACAACGCCAGCACCGCCGGGCGCGACAGGGCGCCATAACTCATACCGGAAATATTCACCAACGAATCGGTTTCATAAGGCTGATCACAACCAGGACCAATCACAAGCGGCTGCGGCATGGCCACATCTTGCTCCAGTTTGGGAAAGGTGCAGTTGACGAAAATCACGCCGCCCGGCTCGCGCAGATCCCGGGTGGAGCCAAAGGCGCGGGTATTGCTCAGATTTTTCGCAGCCCGGTAAACCCAGGTGCGTAGCGCCCGATTGAAGGGCAGCTCTTCCCGGTCCATAGCGAAAAAATACTGGCGGAAGAATTCGCCCAGATGTTCGAACAGGTAACGAAAATGCCCAATGACCGGATAATTCCGCCAGATGGCATGCCGCGTCTGGGTGATATCAATCACAAAAACAATAGCGGTCACCAAAACGACAATTCCAATAAGCGAAATAAAGATGAGCGACATAATATCCATCGCGGTCATCAGTACTCCGGACGTCATGACATCCTGCATGGTTTCTTTCTCCTGGTTTGTATCAGCATAAAAGCCCTTACCCCCTGGCAATGAAGGGTGATAAAACGGCTTACCTGGGAAACTACCGACACGTGGGATGATTTTTTTTTATCTTCCTCGCAACGATCTCTAAATCCGACAGTTCCTGCGCAAATAATTCAGTATAATCCGATTTTATGAATAAAACTGAACAACAGATTTCCGAAACCATCGAGGTTTTCGAGCAGGTCGCGGCAGGTTACGATAATCCGTCGTTGCGTTTCTTTCCCTTTTGCGGGGATCGCATTGCCATGCACCTGCAATTAAAGCGGGGCCAAAAAGTACTGGATATCGCGACCGGCACGGGCGCAGCACTGATCGCGGCGGCACAAATGATTGGCCCGCAGGGACGAGTACAGGCTATCGATCTGGCTAAAAATATGCTGGATCGCGCCGAACATAACCTACACATGAACGGTTTGAGCAACGCTGACTTTCATGTAATGGATGCCACTAAACTGGACTTTAAAAGCGCCTACTTTGACGCCGTGATCTGCTCCTTTGGTTTGTTCTTCCTGCCCGATATGCCGGCAGCCCTGAAAGAATGGTATCGCGTGCTCAAACCTGGTGGTCGTTTGATTTTCACCAGCTTTAGCGCCAACGCCTTCCAGCCACAGGCAAAAATATTCGTTGAGGATATCGAAACCGCGGGTACCATCATGGATGATCCGGGCTGGCAACGGTTGAATAACGAAGAGGCCTGCCGCACTATTTTAAAACAGGCAGGCTTCGGCAACATCCAGCTGTTACGGGAACAACTGGGTTACCATTTGAATGATGAACAGGGCTGGCGAGACATTATCCTTAACAGCGGCCTGCGCGCCATTTTTAACAAATTGCCCACTGAAAAGCGGGATGAGTTCCTACGCCGGCATCTTGGAAAAATTGCTGCACTGAAAATAGACAAGGGCCTCTGGCTGGATGTAGAAGTCTTGTTCTCCAGCGGCCAGCGTCCCACCGATGCCGACAGATAAACGACATCGGAGAAACAATTACCCTCTCCGTTCACGATGAGCCTGTCGAACCATGAATGAAGAATACATAATATGTTCTACCCTTCGACAAGCTCAGGGCGAACAAAATTAAGCAGAGACGCCTTATTTATGAATACTGAAATTGACAAAACCCTGGGACAACCTTCAACATCAACACTGGAAGAGCAGTTAAAACTGTTTCATCAGCATCTGGCAGAGCTACCCGCCAGCGCCAGTGAACTGGATAAAAACCGGATCATTCTGGACATTGCCGAAACAGAACTGGCGCTGGAACATAAAGACAAAGCCTGGAAACTGGCGCGCGAAGCGCTGAAGGTTTTTCTGCAACAGGATGCCTGGCAGGATGCGGTGGAAGCCTGTAATGTGCTTTATCAGGCGGATCAACCCGCCTCCATTTCCGCCCTCGCTCAGGGTGTCTGGCTGGCCGTCAGTTTTCCGGTGCTAACCGACACTACTATTGCCATGCTCACCCACATTGTCGATGAAACGCCAGATGATTCCGATGGCGCTGCTGTGGCCGCCATGACGGCCTGCTATGTCGCTGATCTGCGCACCGACGATGAGAAATACGAAAGCCTCAGTTTCCTGGCCCGTAATCTGCTCGGTCAGGTTGCTCAGCGGCATAGTAAGGTCAACTCCCAGGAACAACTGGACATCTGGATCGACAAAATGGAACTGCGTGATCCGCAGGTATTCCTGCCCCGCCTGTCGATGATCATCAACATTATGGCCGGTAAGGACTGGTGGTTTGAACGTGAAGAACTGCGCCAGAAAATGCCGAATGCCTGAATAGACTAAACTGGCGCCCATCCATAATGGTTTGTATTAAACGCAGAGAACGCGACCTACGCTTCGCTACGGTCGCGTTCTCTGCATTAATTATCCATGTTTATAGATGCACCAGCACAGGAAAAAACCCGCTCAATGCCACAAACCATTAATGTGCCAGCGTGGCGGGCGTTGTGCGGGGTTATTGAGAAAAGCATCGGGCATAAAGCCGTTGGCGGGCAAATTCATACCCGCAACGGACCCATCATGACGCAGTTCCATCAACCGGCGCACTCGTTCTTCGGTTGGCGGATGAGTGCGTAGTAACGAAGGCTCAGGAATGCGCCGTCCGGGCAGGAAAATACGTTCCATAAAAGAACCTTGCCGACGCTCGATTTTCACCAGCGCCCGCGCCAGCCCTTCCGAATCACCCACCAGACGCGCCGCATTGAGATCGGCATCGTATTCCCGTGTGCGCGACAGCCCCAGTTGCGCCAGTGCGCTCAGGCTGGGTGCGAAGATCAGAATCAGGATGGCCATCCAGTTGATGCTGATAGCTGAGAAAATAATCAGTGGCAGGTTGAGCAGCAATAACAACTGACCAAACAAGGATAGCATGCTGGTCAGGCGGCTGAACATATCCGCAATACCCATCACCCACATATCGTTGTTTTGAATATGGCTGATCTCGTGCGCCAGCACGCCGATAATCTCCCGTATCTCCAGTGTATGTAACAGACCATCGGTCACCGCAATCGCCGACTGGCGCCGCGTGCCTACCGCAAACGCATTAACCATGCGGCTGGGAATATAATACAGCACCGGCGTCATAGGCAACTGCGCGCGTTGCGCCAGCTGTCCAAGCGCGTCATGCAACGCCGGCGCCTGCATGCGAGCGAGCGGACGCGCGCGGTACATACGCATGATCAACTGGGGGGTAATCACCGGATTGAACAGCACCAGCATCAGGCCCATAAACAGCAGGCCGATCACCCCGTCTTCACCCCAGAGAATCGCACCCAATAGGGCCAGAAAACCACTCATCGCCAGTAACAGCAACAGCGACTGGATACGATTGGCAAACGCATGGCGATACCAGATCAGTGAATTCATTAATTTATATTCCTGTCTGGATAAGAATCCCGCCTCAGGTTTCCCGGCCCGAAAACGGTACCTGACGACGCAGGGATTCGAGTTCCTCCATCAGATCCAGCGCCAGTGCCGCACCCGCCAGATTGACGCCCAGATCCTGCTGCAGATGCACCGCTATACGCGCCCGGCGCAGGCTGGGACCGGAAAAATACCAGCCGGTAGGCACATTCCCCTGCGGTTCCAGAATGCCTTCATCCACCAATGCTACAATCCACTCGGCATGCACACAGCAGGCACGACTGAGTTCCGCCAGTGTCAATGTCATGTCCTCATTCACAATCAGGCCTGTCAGTACTTTTTCACTCATGGCTATACCCCCAGTCCAGCGCGCGGATTGAATGCCAGTTCCTGCTGCATTTTCGTATAGAGTGCCTTCGCCTTTTCCGTGTTGGCCGGCGGCAGAGCTATCTGCAAGATCACATAAAGATCGCCGGGCGTCTTACCGGGAATGCCGCGTCCCTTAAGGCGCAATTTACGCCCGGCCTTCGAATCCGGCGGAATACTCAGGTCCACGGTACCATCCGGTGTCGGCGCCTTGACTTTTGCGCCCAACGCCGCTTCCCAGGGGGCCACCGGCAGTTCAAGAAATACGTCTCGACTTTCCACTCGATAGAAAGAATGTGGATTGAATTCCACTTCCAAATAGAGGTCGCCCTGGGGGCCGGATCCCAAGCCCGGCGCGCCCTGCCCCGCCAGACGAATCTGCTGTCCCTGACGCACGCCTTTGGGAATGCGCACATTCAAAGTCCGTTCGCGAGGGCGCACATGCCCCTGCGCATCCACTTCAGGAACGCGCAGCGTCATCGTCCGCGTGGTTCCTTTATACGCGTCTTCGAGATCGATTAGAATTTTAGCGTGGTGATCCTCACCGCGCATCTGGAAACCGCCCCCACTGCCCGCTCCCATACCGGCACCACGGAAGCCCCGCTGCCCAAACAGGGATTCGAAAAAGTCACTGAAGGCCGCCGAATCGCCCTGCGTATAACCGCCACCACTAAACTCAAAACCGGCATCCCAGTCCGGTGGCGGCCGAAAATCCTGACCCGCCTGCCAGTTAGCCCCCAGTTGATCATACGCCGCGCGTTTTTCCGGATCCTTGAGCACCTCGTAGGCTTCGCCCACCTCCTTGAACTTCTTCTCTGCATCCTGCTCCTTGCTCACATCGGGATGGTATTTGCGTGCCAGCTTGCGATAAGCGCGTTTGATCTCATCCTGGGTTGCCTCCTTGCTCACCCCCATGATGTCGTAATAGTCTTTATATTCCATGCCTGATCCTGTTCAACAGAGTTCTCTGTATTGTCCTGAATGTATGGAGGCCCATCGCCGGTTTTCAACAGTCACAACGATACAGAAGAATACGTCTGTCTTTCAACCTGACTTATTCAAGCCGGTATCCAACTGTTGCAAACGCGCAGGCGTGCCGATGTCGAACCAGGTTCCCGAATAATGTTCGCCACTGACTCGCGCCTCTATCATAGCCGCTCTCAGAAGCGGCGCAAGCGGCCGCTTTCCCTCTGCCAAACCAGCAAACAGGGCGGGGGAATAAACGCCCATACCACTGAAAGTCAACTGCGGCTGTCCTTCAGTGCTAAGCAGTCCTTTACTCAAAACAAAGTCACCCTCAGGATGTTGAGGCGGATTATCCACCATGACCAGGTGCGCCAAAAATGCAGGGCTTAACGGCGGCGCAACAAGATGAGTAAACGGATAATCGCACCAGATATCAGCATTCATCACCAGAAAAGGATCCTCCCCTAACAGGGGCAGGGCCTGAATAATGCCGCCCGCCGTTTCCAACGCTTCAGGTTTCTCCGGGGAATAGCGAATGCTCACACCATAGGCACCGCCATCGCCCAGCACCGACTCCATCTGCTCCCCCAACCAGGCATGGTTGATCACAATCTCCTCGATGCCCGCCCGCGCCAGGGCCTCAAGATGCCATACAATCAGCGGCTTACCCGCCACTTCAAGCAGAGGTTTGGGAGTCGTGTCCGTCAACGGTCGCATACGTTCACCGCGCCCGGCGGCCAGAATCATAGCTTTCATAAAATGAAAAATACGTGATAAACACAGAGAACGCAACCGGAGCATTCTCTGCGTTTGTTCACCAACAACAAAAAAAGCCCCACCATTTCTGGCGGGGCTTCTGAGTTTCGGAATAAACCGAAAAGGGTCGTGAGACCGGCTGTTACATCATGCCGCCCATACCACCCATTCCGCCCATGCCACCCATATCAGGCATGCCACCGGCTGCACCGGCGTCATCGGCTGGTGCATCCGCGACCATAGCTTCGGTGGTAATCATCAAACCTGCCACCGAGGAGGCATTCTGCAGTGCAGTACGGGTCACCTTGGTCGGATCCAGGATGCCCATTTCGATCATGTCACCATACTCGGAGGTGGCTGCGTTGTAACCGAAGTTGCCCTTGCCTTCTTTTACCTTGTTAACCACAACCGAGGCTTCGTCACCAGCATTGCTGACGATCTGGCGCATGGGCTCTTCGATAGCACGACAGGCCAGCTTGACACCGACTTCCTGATCATGATTGTCGACTTTGACCTTGCCCATCGCATCCTGAATACGGATTAGAGCGACACCGCCACCAGGAACAATACCTTCTTCAACCGCCGCGCGAGTCGCGTGCAGCGCATCTTCAACGCGGGCCTTTTTCTCTTTCATCTCGACTTCAGTCGCCGCACCCACCTTGATTACCGCAACACCGCCGGCCAGCTTGGCCACACGCTCCTGCAGTTTTTCACGATCGTAGTCGGAAGAAGATTCCTCAATCTGGGCGCGAACCTGGTTGACGCGTGCTTCGATATCAGCCGGCTTGCCGGCGCCATCAATGATGGTGGACTCTTCTTTGGTAATAACGATTTTCTTCGCCGTACCCAGCTCGTTCAAGGTCGCTTTTTCCAGTGACAGGCCCACTTCTTCTGAAATCACGGTACCCCCGGTGAGGATCGCGATATCTTCCAGCATGGCCTTGCGGCGATCACCAAAGCCCGGCGCTTTGACTGCGGCCACCTTGACGATGCCACGCATGTTGTTAATCACCAGGGTCGCCAGCGCTTCGCCATCGACATCTTCAGCGATAATCATCAGCGGTTTGCCGGATTTAGCCACGGCTTCCAGCACGGGGAGCAGATCACGGATGTTGGAGATTTTCTTGTCGAACAACAGCACGAAGGGTTCTTCCAGATCGGCGGTCATACCCTGCTGGTTGTTGATAAAATAAGGCGACAGATAACCACGATCGAACTGCATGCCTTCCACGACATCCAGTTCATTGGCAAAACCAGAACCTTCTTCCACGGTAATCACGCCTTCTTTACCCACCTTGCCCATCGCTTCGGCAATAATATTACCAATCTCATCATCCGAGTTAGCGGAAATAGTACCCACCTGAGCGATAGCCTTGTCATCCGCGCAGGGCTTGGACAATTTTTCCAGTTCAGCCACGGCGGCGACAATCGCCTTGTCGATTCCCCGCTTGAGATCCATCGGATTCATGCCGGCAGCGACCGCCTTCATACCTTCAATAAGCAGCGACTGGGCAAGCACGGTTGCGGTGGTGGTGCCATCACCGGCCACGTCGGAAGTCTGGGAAGACACTTCCTTGACCATTTGGGCACCCATGTTTTCAAACTTGTTGTCCAGTTCGATTTCTTTGGCAACCGATACACCATCTTTGGTGATAGTGGGTGCGCCAAAACTCTTGTCCAGCACCACGTTGCGGCCTTTGGGTCCGAGGGTAATTTTCACGGCATTGGCGAGAATGTTAACGCCAGCCAGCATTTGCTGGCGGGCTTCATCACTGAATTTAACTTCTTTTGCTGACATTTGTTTTACCTCTGTATTTCTGAATTCTTAAGGGAATAGGGAAAGTGATTTAACCTTCGATGACGGCCATGATGTCGTCTTCACGCATCACCAGCAGCTCTTCACCATCAACCTTGACTTCATTACCGGAATATTTGCCAAACAACACCTTGTCACCGGTTTTGACATCCAGAGGCACAAGATTGCCGTTGTCAGCAATCTTGCCTTTGCCAACAGCAATGACTTCACCCTGCGAAGGTTTTTCAGTCGCCGAATCAGGTATTACAATCCCACCGGCGGAAGTGGTTTCTTCCTCCATGCGGCGGACAATCACACGATCATGCAATGGACGAACTTTCATTTTTTAACTCTCCTGGTAAAAAATTCAATAGTGGTTTTTTGAAAAATGGGGTAAAAATCTGCTGCCAAATAGCGCTTACGCCCACTTTAGCACTCTTTTTTGAGAGTGCTAATAATAACGGGCAACTACCCCCTGTCAAGGGCATACCCCGTATCTTTTAAGTCTGACAAAAGCGCACACCAGATTGCTTAACTAGTTGGAGACGGCCATTAGTAATTTCAAGACAAAAAATAAAAAAAACCGACTCTTGTAAAAAATTTGTGACTTTTACCCCGGGGCTGACGAATGACCATAATCTCAATGCCCCCCTGCGGAAACCCCTGCCTCAGGCGCGGTTAAAAACTGATTCTGATAAGACAGAACTATAGAAATACAACGATTTGGGCCAGGCGAACGGTCAGTCATCATG
The DNA here is from genome assembly GCA_964596835.1 of uncultured Thiohalophilus sp. GTDB lineage: Bacteria > Pseudomonadota > Gammaproteobacteria > UBA6429 > Thiohalophilaceae > JAADGZ01. Next base: position 14,570 of record CAZQVV010000009.1, read on the forward strand.
ACGTTTGTATTCGCCCTCGATGATCTTCGGTCCTCCGGCTCTGTCGGCCTGACGCTCATCAATCTGTCTCTCGCCGAGGCTGCCCACTGAAAAAGACCCGCCACGAAAACCCTGCCCACCCTGAAACAGTCCCCGGCGCAGCAGGCCCTGCGCCAGGAACTGGCGCAGGGGCGGAATCAGCAGAACAAAACCGAGGGTATCGGTGAAAAACCCCGGGGTGAGCAATAGCGCCCCCGCCACCAGCAGCAGCGCGCCTTCGAGCAGGGCCAGCGCCGGCACCTCGCCTCGCGCCATGGCGGCCTGCACCCGGGTTAGCGTCACCAGACCCTGGCGGCGCAGCAGAGCGACGCCGAGCACCGCAGTCGACACCACTATAAAGATAGTTGGCAGGGCGCCGATGACCGCACCCACCTGGATGAGCAGGTAGATCTCGATGACGGGGATGCTCAGAAATAGTAGAAATAAAATTCGGAATAGTGGCATACGTGTTTTCAGAACAGGGAAAAAGAAAAGGAGAAGGAGGCATTATAACTTTGCCAGGCAAGCTTACATCCTGCTATCTTCCCGCCATGTCCAATGATTCACCTTATTTAATGGTATTCAGCACCTGCCCCGACGAGAGCGTGGCTGAACACATTGCAGAAACGCTGATCAACCGTCGACAGGCCGCCTGCGTCAATATAATACCCAAAATACGATCAATTTATCACTGGAAAGGGAATATAGAGCGTGATTGGGAGGTCTTATTACTCATTAAGACTCATAAGACGCAATTTCAAGTCCTGGAAGACACTATTGTCGAGTTGCACCCTTATGAACTTCCTGAAATTGTCGCGGTCTCTCTGGAAACCGGTCTGGCGGATTACCTGCGTTGGATAGATAGCACACTGGAACCTAAAGAATGAAGAAAACCCTCTGGATCATCGCCTGGCTGACCGCCATCAGCCTTGCTAGCCCTCTTTTGCATGCCGAAGAAACCCTGCTCCCCGCTGATGAAGCCTATGCTTTCAGCGCCCGTGTGCTGGACGCCAACACGATTGACGCCGGTTGGCAGGTGGCCGACGGTTATTATCTCTATCGCAATAAAATCCGTTTCAGTTCCCAGACCCCCGGCATCCGTCTGGGCAAACCCAAACTTCCCAGAGGAAAAATCAAACAGGACGAATTCTTCGGCAAACTGGAAGTCTTTTACCATAAAGTGCGGGCACAAATCCCCATTATCCGGGAGCCGGTAAAACCCGGGCAGGCTCCAATTCGTAAATTCACGCTTATCGCCCACTCTCAGGGCTGCGCGGATATCGGCGTCTGTTATCCTCCCCACATACAGAAAATCACTCTGACGCTACCTGCGGCGCCCGCCACAAAAGCACGAGCCGGCACGCCGGCACTCCAATCTCTAGCGGCTTTCAGCGGCGGATTAGGCCTTGGTGGCGGCACGGATGACGGCATACTCGATCCCGATGTGGCTTTTGAGTTTTCAACCGAGCTGGCTAATCCCAACACGCTCATCGCCCGCTGGAACATCGCCCCGGATCACTATTTATACCGTGATAAATTCAAATTCAGCCTCAAAAATGCCCATGGTGTCAGCCTCGGGCAGGTGAAACTGCCCAAAGGTGACGTCAAGAACGATGAATTCTTCGGCCAGATCCAGGTATTCCACAATTACATTGAAGCCCGCATCCCGCTTTTGCGCACCACCCGGGCCGCCACCCCCATCACCCTACATGCGGTATACCAGGGCTGTGCTGAGAAAACCGGGATCTGTTATCCTCCGATTAAAAAAGATGTTAACTTCGAGCTGCCCACTACCAACCAGCTTGCCAGTCAGATCCCGGCTACAGTCAACCCGCAACCCAGCGATACCCAACAACCTCTTAGCAACGTAGAAGAATTCACCCAGGACTTGAGCAACGGCAGTCTGCTGACCGTCATCCTTACCGCGCTGGGCTTTGGCCTGATGCTGGCCTTTACCGCCTGCATGTACCCGATGATCCCCATTCTCTCCAGTATTATCATCGGCCAGGGTGAGAAAACCTCCGCAGCCAAAGGCTTGGGCCTTTCCCTGATCTATGTAGGGGCCATGGCCCTCACCTTTGGCGTGATCGGCGCCATCACGGCCAGCGTCGGGGGAGGGGCAGGAATCCAGGCGCATTTTCAGAGTCCCTGGGTGCTGGTGCCCTTCGCCCTGCTGTTCGTAGTGCTGGCCTTCGCCATGTTCGGTTTTTATAACATCCAGGCCCCCAGCTTCATCCAGAGCAGACTCAACCTGTTCAGCAACCGCCAGAAAGGTGGCAGCCTCGTCGGCGTAGCCGTCATGGGCATCCTCTCTGCCTTGATCATCGGCCCCTGTGGCGGCCCCGTTCTTATCGCCGCCCTGTCCTATGCCGCCGCCAGTGCGGATATGTTTAAGGGCTTTATTGCTCTGTTTAGCCTCGGGGCTGGCATGGGCTTGCCCCTGCTGATCGTTGGCGCCAGCGGCGGCAAACTGCTGCCCAAAGCCGGCAGCTGGATGAACACGGTTAAGGCCGTGGCCGGGGTCGTGCTACTCGCCATCGCCATTCTTATGCTGGAACGCATGCCGACCCTGTTCCCACCCAAACTGACCATGATGCTTTGGGCGGCGCTGTTCATCACCTCGGCCATCTATATGCGGGCGCTGGAACCCCTGGTAACAAATGGCAGCGGCTGGCGTACTTTCTGGAAGGGGCTCGGTGTGGCTTTGCTGCTCTACGGCGTCATTGTCATGCTGGGCGGCCTCACCGGGGCACAAGATGTCACCCACCCTCTGCATGGCTCCAGCCTGACCCGCGGACAGGCTTCTACCTCGTCGGGGACCCTATCCGCAGACAACCCGGCGTCGGCACATTTGCCCTTTATCCGCATTAAAACCACGGCCGACCTGGAACGTAAATTAGCGAGCGCCCGCGCCAACGGCAAATGGGTCATGCTTGATTTCTATGCCGACTGGTGCACTTACTGTAAGGAATACGAAGAATATGTGTTCTCCGACCCTGCTGTGCATGCCGCACTAAGCAACTTCGTTCTACTACAGGCAGATGTCACCGCTATGGATGACGAGGATAAGGCATTGATGAAAAATGCCAGTGTTATCCTGCCTCCGGCTATTCTGTTTTTTGGCCCCAATAGCAAGGAGCAGCGATCACAGCGCGTCGTCGGCATCATGACCGCCGCCGAGTTCCTCGCCCATGTGAAGAAAGTATCATCAAAAAATGGCGAATAAATAATGACTAAATCTTCTCGTATTTTACTCCAGCTCCTGATTATCGCGATCAGTGCAGTGGGCGGATTTTACGCCAGCCACCTTTACTTCACGCATGACAGGAAGGCGATTGATGTGGCTGACAACAACCAGACTCAACAGCCACGCCGCCCGGACTTCAGTCTGCCGGATCTGAACGGCAAGCTGCAGTCCATCAATAACTGGAATGGCAAGGTCATTATGGTCAATTTCTGGGCCAGCTGGTGCCCGCCCTGTCGCCGGGAAATACCCGGACTCATGCGCCTGTATAAAAACTATCAGAAGCAGGGCTTTGTCATTCTCGGCGTCGCCCTGGATGATTCCCAAAGTGTTCGGAATTTTGTCGATCCACTGGGGGTTGACTACCCTGTTTTGCTGGGTGGGAAAAACGGCATCAAGATTTCTAACGCCTATGGTAACGAACTAGGCGCCCTGCCTTTTACCGTCATCATCAACCGGGAGGGTCATATTATTCGTGCTCATCCCGGAGAATTAAGTTACAAGCAGGCAGAAGCCCTGATTAAACCACTGCTCTGAATTCAAGGGACGAGAAACAAGTTACGAGGAACGAGGCAAACTGGTATTAATCATTGCATAAGTATTTGCGTGTGTTTTATCCCCTCACTCCATTCCCTGACTTCTATCCCGGTTTTATTGCCGGATTCCGCTAAAATGCCACCATCTTCGTTGAATAAACGTGAAATCGTCTGGTTCTGGACAAAATTTTACACATGAGGCACAATTGTCAAAATTTTTATTATTTTGCGGCGAAATACCGTGAATTAACGTCTAAACTCGCTTAACTACAGAAAAACAGCTTCACTAACCGGATACCAGGATACTCAGCGTGGCAAATCTACTGCTCCTTCATGGCCCTAACCTCAATCTGCTTGGCAGCCGGGAACCTGAACACTATGGCGCCGCCACCCTGGATGAAATTAACGATGCCCTCAGAAAACAGGCCGAGGCAGCGAATCACCGGTTGCGCTGCCTGCAGAGCAACGCCGAACATGAGCTGGTCGAGGCGGTGCATCAAGCGCAACGTGATCATGTCGCCTCTATTATTATCAATCCGGCGGCGTTCACCCACACCAGCATCGCCCTGCGGGATGCGCTGGCCGCCGTCGAAATACCCTTTATTGAAATACATTTGTCCAACGTCCATGCCCGCGAATCTTTCCGCCAGCACTCCTATTTTTCGGATCTGGCCGAGGGCGTCATCAGCGGGCTGGGCGCCTATGGCTACACACTTGCACTGCAGGCCACCATCAGAAACCTACAGTAGTCCCCCATGATTTATGCACACAGGTACGTTTAATGGATATTCGAAAAGTCAAAAAACTGATTGAATTACTGGAAGAATCCGGCATTGCCGAAATCGAAATTCAGGAAGGCGAGGAATCGGTGCGCATCAGCCGCTATTCCCAGCATGCCCCGGTCGCCGCCCCCCAGCCTATTCCTGCCGTTGCTCCCGCTCCTGTCGCGATACCGGAACCCGCTGCCACCGCGCCTGCTCTAAATAGTGAGACTGACGCCATTGCGGGTCATGTGGTGAAGTCACCGATGGTAGGGGTATTTTATCGCGCCCCATCTCCGGGTACCTCCGCTTTTGTTGAGGTCGGCCAATCCGTCAAGACGGGTGAGACCCTGTGCATCATCGAAGCAATGAAGCTGCTCAACCAGATCGAGGCCGACAAAGCCGGCATTATCAAGGCTATCCTGGTCGAGAACGGACAACCGGTGGAATATGACCAACCCCTGTTCGTGATTGAATAAACGAATAGCATGACTACTCTCCACACGGTGAACACAGAGCGGCGCGGGTGAATCGCACCGGGTATTAATAAAACATGACAAGATCAAACCTAATGCTTGATAAAATTCTGATTGCCAATCGCGGAGAAATCGCCCTGCGTATACTGCGAGCCTGCCGCGAACTGGGTATAAAAACCGTTGCCGTCCATTCTGATGCCGACCGCGATCTCAAACATGTGCGCCTGGCTGATGAGTCGGTTTGCATCGGCCCGGCTTCCTCACTCGACAGTTACCTGAACGTACCCGCCGTGATCAGCGCCGCCGAAGTCACGGACACGGTCGGCATCCATCCCGGCTACGGTTTCCTTGCCGAAAATGCCGACTTTGCGGAACGAGTGATAGAAAGCGGTTTTATTTTCATCGGTCCCAAACCCGAAACCATCCGCATGATGGGTGACAAGGTCGCCGCCATCAAAGCCATGAAAGCGGCGGGGGTGCCTACGGTACCCGGCTCCGATGGCCCGCTTGGTGAGAATGATGAAACCAATATCAAAATCGCACGCGGGATCGGTTATCCGATCATCATTAAAGCGGCGGGCGGCGGCGGTGGGCGCGGCATGCGCGTGGTGCATGCTGAACCCGCTCTGCTCAACGCCATATTACTGACCCGAGCCGAAGCGGGAGCCACCTTTAATAATGATGTGGTGTACATGGAAAAATTCCTTGGCAACCCGCGCCACATCGAAATCCAGGTGCTGTCCGATGAACATGGCAACGCCATTCACCTGGCTGAACGCGACTGCTCTATGCAGCGCCGGCACCAGAAGGTTATTGAGGAAGCCCCCGCACCGGGCATCACCGAAGCCATGCGCAACAAGATTGGCGAACGCTGTGCTCAGGCCTGCCGCGACATTGGTTACCAGGGCGCCGGCACCTTTGAGTTTCTGTATGAAGATGATGAATTCTATTTCATCGAAATGAATACCCGCATACAGGTAGAACACCCCGTCACGGAAATGATCACAGGCGTTGACATTGTCAAGGAACAACTGCGCATCGCCTCCGGTCTGGAACTGGCCTACCACCAGGACGACATCAAGGTACAGGGGCACGCGATAGAATGCCGCATCAATGCCGAAAACCCGGAAAATTTTATGCCTTCACCCGGCACTATCACTGCCTACCATGCTCCCGGCGGTCCCGGCGTACGCGTAGACAGCCACATCTACAACGGCTACAAGGTACCCCCCTATTATGATTCGATGATAGGCAAACTGATCTGTCACGGTGAAAACCGCGACGTCGCCATCGCCCGCATGCGCGGCGCGTTAAGTGAAGTCGTGATCGAAGGTATCAAGACCAACATCCCCCTGCAGGCAGAATTAATCCGCGACGCCGCCTTCCAGTCCGGCGGCACTAACATTCATTATCTGGAAAAAAAACTGGAAGAACGGCAGAAAAAAAGCTAAATCCCTTTGAGTACATCCGTTCGCCCTGAGCTTGTCAAAGGGTGTAGCCACGTAGCTCGAAAGATGTGCTGAATGAATCTAAGCGTATCGATCACGTACTATTTCTCGTTCCAGCATGGGGATGCATACCGGAATCATCTCATCGATCGAGGTATGGGTTCCCACGCAGAAGCATGGGAACCCATGACATTCCAAATTCAGATTAATCTCTTTCAATTCGCCAGCATCATAGCGGTGGCGGCAGGATTAGCATTAATAACAGCGGCAAAGGCGTGACGGATTCTTTGCGTCTTTTGAAGATAATGAGCACGCTCTGTTTTACCGCTGGATAACCGTGATAAAGCTTTCATATTCGCCATTACAATCGCATTAGCGGCTGGCAACGCGCCATCGTAAGCACTTTTTGAACGAAACAATATATTCGCATCGGTCTTTGAGGCTTCATAATAGGCACCATCTTTTTTATCCAGAAACAGAGCATCCTGTTTTTGTGTCAGCTGTTCTGCACGTTGTAACCATTTGGCATCATGATTCACTTTGTAAATTTCAAGAAAGCCCTTTATCAGCCATGCATAATCATTTAGGGCAGCCGCTACGCCTGCCTTTCCATCACGATAACGCCGGTATAAGTTACCTGTCCTTTTATTGCGCAGATTTTGGTAGATGAAATTTGCTGTAGCGGTGGCTTTCAGCAAAAACGGCGCTTTGTCTTCCGGAAAAATTCCTGCCGCTCGCGCATAAGCGCTAATCATCATGCCATTCCAGGCTGTAATGATTTTATCATCGATGTGCGGACGAGGCCTCAACGCTCTAACCGCATTGAGTTTTAATCTGGCTGAATACAATAAAATCTGCTGATGTTCGCTTAGTTTTTTATCACGGAATGATTCTTCGATAGACAAAATATTGGCTTTTCCAAATTCACCCCGCGGGTCAGAAGCAATATTACCGTCAGCGGAAATAGCATAATAATCATGAATAAAGGCAAACTCTTCTTTATTCAGCACTTTTTTTAATTCTGCCTGTGTCCATAAATAATAGGCGCCCTCCGCCTTTTCACCCGGTTTATCCGGGCGTTCGCTGTCAGCATCAAGGGCGGAATAAAACCCACCTTGAGGTGATTGCATTTCTCTTGCAGCAAAACCTAATGTTTCAGTTACTACCTGCTGATAACGGGGTTTTGGTTCAACCGTATAAAAATTCATATACGCCAACGTCATCAATGCCTGACTGTATAACATTTTTTCAAAATGTGGCACCTGCCAGCCCTCATCCACCGAGTAGCGATGAAAACCACCGCCAACCTGATCATAAAATCCGCCGGCCGCCATTGCATTCAGAGTCAGACTCATCATTTTTTTAGCCGTTTTTGAAAATTGATTATTTGCTTTTGCCTGACGAATTAGAAAAGCAAATATTCCGGGTTTTGGAAATTTCGGCGCCACGCCAAACCCCCCCATTTCATCATCAAATTGAGAACGGATCTCCTGCATCGCTTTGCTGTTAACATCGGCCTTAACGCTTACATCCTCACTGGTTTCTTTTGCCATCTGTCTTATTCGGGCAGTCACCAGTGTCGCAACCTTATTGATGCGCTTCGGGTCATTGTGCCAGAGTTTATTTATTTTCTTCAATATATCCAGTAAACCGGTATGTTGTCCGGTAGAAAACGGCGGGTAATAGGTCGCCGCATGAAATGGACGTAACTGATGATCGACAAAAACCGTCATTGGCCAACCGCCACTACCATTTATTAACTCTGTCGCAGACATATAAACCGCGTCAATATCCGGTCGCTCTTCGCGATCAACTTCAATTGAAATGAAATGTTTATTGAGATAGCGGGCAATGATTTTATTTTCAAACGACTCATGTTCCATCACATGACACCAGTGGCAGGTGGAATAACCGATAGAAAGAAAAATTGGTTTATTCTCTTTTTTCGCCCGCGCAAAAGCCTCTTTCCCCCAGGGATACCAGTTCACCGGATTGTAGGCATGTTGTAATAAATAAGGACTGCTTTGACCAATTAAATGATTCGGCTTCCGGCCCAGCTTTTTTTGTTGCTGTAAATAATTTTCAACCGTATTCTGTTTGATACTGGCGGTTGCCTGAAAAAAGAAAAGCGGTAAAAAAGTGAAACAAATCAGTAAAACTTTCAGGGGTTTTTTCATGATAAATCCTTCACCCTCATAAATTTATTGCCAACGGCCGAGCACTTTTATGCTCTATCGAGGGATCTAAATTGGATTAAACCATAAAAGTAAAATCGCACCAAAAAGTATCCGATAAATGCCAAAGGGTACAAATGTGGATTTTTCCAAAAAGACCAGGAATAATTTTATCGTTAGATATGCCACTATAAACGCCACAACAAACCCAATCCCTAATATCATAAGGTTTGCATCATTGAACTCATGATAATGTTTCAGCAAATCGTAAGCTGTAACGGCACTCATTACCGGAAACGCGAGTAAAAAACTAAACTCTGCACTGGCCTTGCGGCTTAGCCCAACCAGTAAAGCCCCTATAATGGTCGAACCCGCTCTGCTCGTTCCGGGAATAAGCGCAAAGACTTGAGCAAAGCCTATCCATAAAGATTGCTTAAACGTTACTTTTTCAACATCATCGATTAGATTGGCTTCATTAGGAATAAAAAACCTCTCAACCAGCAGAAAGATAATGCCACCCACGATAAACATGATGGCGACTATCCGGATGCTAAAAAGTTCTTTTATTTGATGAGAAAAAACAAAGCCTACCACTCCAATCGGGATAAAAGCCAGAATGACTTTTTTCCATAAATCTATCTTTTGCAGCGTAAATTTATCTCTATAATTAAAAAATACCGCTAAAATAGCTGCAAATTGAATGATGACTTCATACGCTTTGGTGACGCTTGTTTGTTCTATCCCCAAAAATTGGCTGGCAACAATCATATGTCCGGTTGAAGAGATGGGTAAAAACTCTGTAAAACCTTCTATAATGCCTAATATTATTGAGTCAAATACAGTCATATTGATCCTTTGAATTCAGGTCAGTCCGATTTATTTTTTTGCTTGCCATCAAGCAGGTGGCAACGCACTTCATGTCCCCCATCCAAAAAGGAAACTGCGGGGTAAGTTTGCCGGCATTCATCCATCACCTGCGGACAGCGGGGATGAAAATGACAGCCCGGTGGCGGATAAATCGGTGAGGGTAATTCACCTTCAAGGCGGATTACCTCACGCAAACCCAACTCTTTCGACTCACGCGCGATCACAGGCACGGCGGAGAGCAGGGCTTCGGTATAGGGGTGTTTCGGTGAAGTCAGCACCTCTTCGGCTGGGCCTTTTTCAACAATGCGACCAAGATACATCACTGCGATCTCATGCGCGAGGTATTCGACCACGGATATGTTATGGGTAATGAAAAGATAGCTAATTCCCAGTTCAATCTGCAACGTCTTTAACAGGTTCAGGGTCTGTGCCTGCACAGAAACATCCAGCGCGCTGGTGGGTTCGTCACAAACAATGATATCCGGCTTTACCGCCAGCACGCGCGCGATGCTGATACGCTGACGCTGTCCACCAGAAAATTCATGCGGATACCGGTATCGTACATCAAGTGGCATGCCCACCTGTTGCAGCAGACGCTCGACCATAGCTTCGCACTCCTGACGACTGCCGGCGATATGCTGGGCGCGCATACCTTCTTCCAGAATTTCTCCCACCATCATGCGCGGATTCAATGATGAGAAGGGATCCTGAAAAATGATCTGAAAGTGCGCCCGCAACTGACGCAGGCGTTTGCCTTTTAGCGTCGTCAGTTCCTGTTCCTGCCATTGCACCGAACCGGCACTGGGCCGAATTAACTGTAGCAGAGCCTTGCCGGCCGTGGTCTTGCCACAGCCCGACTCCCCCACCAGCGCCAGTGTTTGGCCCTGGCGCAGCGCCAGATCGATGCCATCGACCGCATAAACGTGGTCCACAATCCGTTTGAACAGGCCTTTACGGATGGGAAAATGCACCTTGAGATCACGCGCCTGCATGATGACAGGCACCGCATCTCTATTTTCAGTGATGATCGGTTTGCCTGTGGATACAAATACGCTTTCGTTTACCGATGAACGACCCGTATATAAATGACACCGCACCCGATGGCCATCAGCCAGCGTATGCCAGTCCGGTATTTCATTCTCACAGGGCGCATGTACCTGTTCACAGCGATCCGAAAACCGGCAACCTCTAAACTTCGTATTTAAAGGCGGTACATTACCACGAATAGTTTCAAGCTGTGTGTCACGCTTATGCATGCTCGGCAGGGCAGCGAACAGCTTGCGCGAATAAGGATGGGCCGAGGCGGAAAAAAACTGCTCCCTTGTCGCCTGCTCGATGATCTGCCCGGCATACATCACCGCCAGCCTGTCCACGCGATCCGCGACAATCCCCAGATCATGCGTGATCAGCAGGATGGCCATACCCGCCTGTTGCTGGATGTCCTTGAGTAGGTCCAGCACCTGCGCCTGTATGGTCACGTCCAGCGCTGTGGTCGGCTCATCCGCAATCAGCAGTTCCGGTCTGGCCGCAAGCGCCATGGCAATCATCACCCGTTGCTTCATGCCGCCGGACAATTGGTGCGGATAGTCGTTCAGGCGACGTCCTGAATCGGGCATGCCCACTGCCGCCAGGGTACTGATGGCCTTTGAGCGAACCTTTTTCTGATTTCTGTTCGCCTCTGGTTGCAGGCGTAGCACCTCGATGATCTGCTCGCCGATAGTCAGCACCGGATTGAGCGAGGTCATGGGCTCCTGAAAGATCATCGCCATACGCTGTCCGCGTATGCTGCGCATCTGCCGCTCTGAATACTGCAACAGATCTTTGCCCTGAAACATGACATGACCGGAGACGATACGCCCAGCTGGCGAAGGCACCAATTGCATCAGCGACAGGGCTGTCATAGACTTGCCACAACCGGACTCGCCCAGCAGGGCGAAGGTCTCGCCTCTGCGGATATCAAAACTGACTTCATCGACCACCCGAAATGGCTTCTCGTAGCGGCCAAACCAGGTACACAAGTCTTTTACATCCAGTAAGGTGTCCGGAATTTTACGGGGCATCAGGTTTTGTCCCGCCTATTCAGATGCGGATCGAAAGCATCCCGCACCGCGTCGGAAAACAGGTTGGCGGCCAGCACCAGGGTAAACATAAAGACAAAGGCGGCCACCAGTGACCACCAGACAATGGGTTCACGCGCCAGTTCCAGACGCGCACCGTTGATCATATTGCCCCAACTGATAGTGGAAGGATCCACGCCGATCCCGATATAGGACAGCACTGCCTCGGCCAGCACCAGGCCGCTGAAATCCAGCACCACCATGATCAGCACGATGTGCAATACATTGGGCAACAGGTGACGAACAATGATGGTGAAACGGCCCACGCCAAAAGCCGTTGCCGCCTGAATGTAATCCATTTCTCGAAGCTTGAGCGTTTCTCCGCGCAACAGGCGACAGAGTCCGGTCCAACTGGTAATGCCCAGCACGACACATAACGCCAGCAGTTTCAGATCCGCTTGATCCCGTACCGACTCGAACAGCTCAGGATGGTTGGTCATATACACCTGTATCGACAGCACGGCAGCGGCAATCAATAATATGCTCGGTACAGAACTGAGCGTGGTATAAATATACTGAATCAGATCATCCACCCAGCCACGAAAAAAACCCGCCATGATGCCGAGCAAAATCGCAAAGGGCAACATGATCATCGTGGTCAGGGTGCCGATCACCAGGCCGGTACGAATGCTTTTCAGTGCCAGATACAACACGTCCTGACCCACCTTGTCGGTACCAAAAACATGGTAGAAAAAACTCAGTTTCCAGACAACGGTTGAGAGAACCATAAGCACCGCCAGTGTATATAACACTATACGTAGCGCACTCGCAGACTCCACCCGCCAGCAATGCCGCCAGGCCTGTTTAAACGACCATGCCTGAGACCGGGCCAGATAAGCCAGTAGCAGCAACACGGACACCGCAAAAATGATCAGTCCCTGTCCTGCACCGAGCAGTGTTTTGAATAAAATATCCCGCCCACGCTGGCTGGCAGGATCCTGCAGATGCGCCGCGCCATATTTTAGTCTCGGATAACCACGGTACCGGCTGCCATCATTGGCGGTCATCGTCTCCATGGAATATAAGCGATAGGCAAAGGGTGCCGAATAGGTTTTTTCCACCCGTTCACGCAAATGAGACAACAACGCATCCAGTGTACTGAAGACCTCAACGGAATACAGTTTCTCACCATTATGCACACTCGTCCCTGGCAGAAGCTGGCGATAGTGAATGGAATCCAGCAGACCGACTGCCACATAAGCACAGAGAATAACGGCCGCCACCAGCGCCTGACGGTTGTTCAGCACATGCCGCCAGGGCTGGCGCAGATGCGGTTTATGGCGGATATAGGCAATCAGAAAAATCACCGCCACCAATAAGAGGTAGATAAAACGATCAGTCCAGAGCACCACCGGCTTCACCCCAAGTATTCCCGGCAACACCGCAAGCAGTGTGGTCATACCGATGACCAGGAGCAGAGGAGAAAACCAGAATTTTTTACTCATGGTCGACATCCTCAATCCAGCCTGATCCGGGGGTCGACCAGGGTATAGGAAATGTCGGTCAAAATCAGTCCAAAAATGTACAGCACTGATCCGAGGAATACCATAGCGCGCACAATGGCAAAGTCCTGATTGCGGATAGCGTCGATGGTATAACTGCCCAGGCCGGGAATGCCGAAAAAGGACTCCAGCAGCAGGCTGCCCATAAACAGGGTGGGAATAACCACCACCGCGCCAGTGAGGATAGGAATCATCGCGTTTTTCAACACATGCCGGAACAGAACAGCCAATTCTGACAGTCCCTTGGCGCGCGCGGTGCGCACATAGTCGCGGTTAATCTCTTCAAGAAAAATAGTCCGATACCAGCGTGAGCCAGCCCCGATACCCCCAATGATGCCGATGATCACCGGCAGGATCAGAAACTTGACCGCACTCAGGCCCGTGTCATAACCGGAGATGGGTACCAGATGCAGCAGCTTGCCAATTAAAAACTGGCCGCCAATGATATAGAATAACGCGGAAATAGACATCAGCACCACACACAGCACCACACCCCAGATATCGATATAGGTAGCGCGGAAAAAAGCCAGCAGCATGGCGAAGGTAATGTTAACCAGAAGGCCGACAATGAAAACCGGCACGGCAATGGCGAGACTCGGCCACATGCGCTGACTGATGTCAAAACCGATGTCACGGCCATCATCGGCGCTGCCAAAGTTGAACGCAAACAGGTTCACGGACTTCTCGAAAAAGATGGTATCGGTAAACGCGCCCAACCCGCTAACATCCGCGTTATACATCAACGGCTTGTCATAACCGCGTTCCTGCTTCCATTTAACAATGGCCTCAGGCGTCACCCGTTTCATCCCCAGATGCATGCGCGCCATGTCGTCAGGACTATTCACCAGAAAAAACAGCGAGAAGGTCAGTAGGTTCACACCGATCAGAATGGGAATAGCATAAAGCATCCGGCGGACGATATAAGCCAACATCAGCGTGCGCGCCTGGATCGAATAAGGGCTGGCTGACGTTCCTTTCGCCGGTAAACCACGATAGCGGGAATCAGGCTAACCACCAGCAGCAGTAGCAACAGGGCCAGTGGCCAAATAATGGGCCGGTTCCATTCGGCTCGTTTCTGTTCACGCAATCGAGGATCGATGCGCCGATACATCAAGGTATTATGCGCCATTTGGTTAGGCTTGGCGTTATGATACCAACTGTGATACAGAACAAATTGTTTCGGATAAAAACCCCAGATCCACGGCCCGTCGCGGCGCACAATCTCAACCATGCGCTTGATCAGGGCCAGGCGTTCGGGCGTGTTGTTCATGGTTTTCATTTTTTCAAACAGGCGATCATATTTCGCATTGGAGTAGTTCGCCGCATTCTCACCATGATATTTTGCCTTGCCATTGGGACCATATAACAGAAACAGGAAATTTTCCGGATCGGGGTAATCGGCATTCCATCCCCACATGAACAGTTGCGCATTGCCCTTGCGCATTTTTTCCTGAAAACGGTTATAATCGGTATTACGCACCACCAGTTCCAGATCAATTTTTTTTAATTGCTTGCGCAGCCAGTCAAAGCGCGCCTTGTCTTCCGGACCGCCGCCGGTAATATCCAGATGAATCAGCAGGGGCTTGCCCGTACGCACGTCCCGTCCGCCCGGATAACCGGCCCGCGCCAGCAGAGCCCTCGCCTCAGCAACCGACTTGCGTTGAGGCCGACCGTTCACCCAGTTATAGACATAGGGATCAATCCCCGCCTTGCCACCGACATAACCAAAAATACCTGGCGGAATCACGCCCTGAGCCGGCATGCCCCGGCCATTGGCGAAAATGGAAATAAACTCTTCATAATTCACGGCAATGGCAATGGCCCGACGCAGCAGGCGCGCACGTTCGGAATACCCGCCCACGACAGGATCCAGCATGTTAAAGCCCATGTAGGAAATTGAGGTCTGCACACTGGTCAGTAACTTGATCCCCTTGGCCTGCATTAGTGGTGTCAGCTCGGCTTCACCTTGATGACTAAACTGGATGGCCTGATCAAAACTGTCAGAACTCACCCCGGACACGTCATAATAGCCCTGCAAAAATTTGTTCCAGTAAGGAATATTTTCCTTTTCCAGGTTGTAAACCACCTTGTCGATAAACGGCAGGCGTTTACCGGCATCCGCCAGCCAGCCTTTTGCTCTGTCCCCCGGTTCACCTTCGGAAGGATAAAACTGCGCATGAAAATTAGGGTTGCGTTCCAGCACCATGCGCAGGTTGGGATCATTGACCGTGAGCATGTAGGCACCGGTGCCCACCGGATACCAGTCAAGGCTGATGTTACGTTCTTTCATGCCCGGCTGTGAATAAAAACGGTCGGCTTCCCAGGGCATGGGTGCAAAAAACGGCATCGCCAGCCAGTACAGCAACTGAGGGTAGCGGCCCTTGACCTTGATGCGATAGGTGTAACGATCCATCACCTTGACACCGGCTAAGGGATAGTCGCGCAAATCCAGAAAGGCTTTGTCCTCACCGACTTTCGCAACCTGTTGTTTCCAGGCCTTTGCCAGAGTGGCCGCATAATCCTTCAAACCCACGATATATTCATCCATCAGCCCCTGTATGGGGGAACTCAGGCGTGGGTGCGCCAGGCGCTTGATTTCGTAGACATAATCCGCAGCCACCAGTTCACGGCTGCCCTGATAAGGAAAGTCCGCCAGACTATGCACGTTTTTCAGATCTTTTTCCGTTAAAGACAAATAACGGGGCCGCCCCTGCGCATCCACGGCAAAGGCCGGATGCGGCTGGTAACGAATCCCGGGACGAATGTGTATTTCATACACGCTGTAGGCGACTTTAGCACCACCCTTGGCGCTGATTTCCCTGCCGGCGGCATTATAGTAGCGAGGATGGGGGATGCGCTCGGCGGTCAGGGGCTCCAGCTCATAGGGACGCTTGAGAAAATTGTATTGCAACGGCGGTTCATAAATCTGACCGATAAAGGCATATTCGTTAGAGCTGTAGGCACGGATGGGATCGAGATGTTTGGGGCGTTCGGAAAAGGAGGAATAGAGAATGTTTTTACCGCTGTCACTGTCGGGATAGGGATTGTTCCAGGCAGCCCCTGCGGCCTGTACCAGCAGCGCCGTCACCAAAACCGCTAACGGTACTGGCAGCAAGCGGTTACGCCTCAGTGAAGCAAACAGCAGAAAACCTGTCATGCCCCGGCATACCGCCAATCGCACCCCCTTTAATACCGACAATATCGTACTCTCTTTAAGACCGGCTATAAGCCATCAGCGCCAAGTGTTCATTATGACCGCAATAGCTTCATTTAGTTATGCAGTTTATTATAATTAGAAGCCCGAGGAAAAGCCCCCGGCAAGTAAGCGCCTAATAGCTTTTCGACTCTTTTCCCGGCAGCAGATTTCCGGTATGGTAGATAAATTACAGTGTGCTGTGTACGCATAATTTCACTGGCACGCCATCCATTATGAAATCATAATTTTAAGGGTAAGCAAGATGGGTTTTCTTCAAGGTAAACGCGCTCTGATCGTCGGACTGGCCAGCAACCGCTCTATTGCCTGGGGGATCGCCCAGGCCATGCACCGCGAAGGCGCTGAACTGGCCTTCACCTACCAAAACGAGAGGCTTGAAGGACGCGTGGCCAAGATGGCCGCCGAGATGGACTCTGAAATCATCGTCCCCTGTGATGTCAGCAGTGATGAAGAAATTGACACCGTATTCGACAAGCTGGATAACTACTGGGACGGACTGGATATCATCATTCACTCTGTCGCCTTTGCCCCACGCGCCGAACTTGAAGGCGATTATCTCAACAGCGTCACCCGCGAAGGCTTTCGCGCCGCGCATGAAATCAGTTCCTACAGCTTTGCCGCGCTGGCCAAATCCGGCATCCGCATGATGGAAGGCCGTGACGGCGCCATGCTGACCCTGAGTTATTTGGGCGCCCAGCGCGCCATGCCCAACTACAATGTCATGGGCCTGGCCAAAGCCAGCCTGGAAGCCAATGTACGCTATATGTCGCAAAGCCTCGGCCCGGATGGCATCCGCGTCAACGGCATATCAGCGGGTCCCATCAAAACCCTGGCTGCCGCCGGTATCAATAATTTCCGCAAGATGCTCAAGGAAGTGGAAAGCACCGCGCCTCTACGCCGCAATGTCACCATCGAAGATGTCGGCAATGTGGCGGCCTTCCTTTGCTCCGATCTGGCGGCCGGCATTACCGGCGAAATCACCTATGTCGATGCGGGCTACAACACCATTGGCATGCGCCCGCTTGAGGTTGAATAAGCAAAACTATGTTTTATCGGCAAAGGTAAAATGCTTGTGGCCCAGATAACTGCTCACCACCGGCACGCACAGGCCGATGAAATGAGCCATTTCCTGCGGGTGAAAATTAAAGGCCAGCCGGGGAAACAGATATTCCGCCAGGCCCACACTGATCAGCCATACCTGGATCGCGGCGGCAAGGTTGATCAGAGTAAAATGAAAAAATTCCTCATGCGTTTTTTTACCGCTGGGTTTAAAAACCAGGAATTTTGACAACAGATAGGCGGTAACCATCCCTACTCCGTAAGCCGCAATAACGGCTGGGCTAAAGCCCATCCACTGACTGAAAACAATTCGGCTAAAGAAATTAACCCCGGCGGCGAAACCACCGACCAACATAAACTGGACAAATTCTTTTTTGTTATTCACTGACTAAATCCAGTTCGCTATCCCAATTTGTAATCTTTAAATGCCTTTAAATGCTGGGGTATTCCCGCGAATATTTTTTAAAAGCCAAAGGCTTATCTGTCCGCCAATGAACGCGAATATACGTCAATAAAGGCAAAAGCATTTGTTATTGTGTGCCGTGCCTGAGGCACATCAGCATAAAATATTGGCGTTTATTCGCGTTCATTGGCGGATATTTCTTTTATATGTTTCATTTTAGACATTATTTTGTGGGGATACCTCAGCTTTAAATGGTGTTATTGTTGGACTCAACAGCATCTCCATCCCCGGATTTCCCCTCTGGACTTCGCGCTTCGCTCTACCCAGTCTACTCAGTATACATAGCCGCCATTTTGCGTCCCAGACGCACGCTTTCGGAAATAGATCGATCTTCGGGATAATAATAACTGGTATCCGCAATATACAGATCTTTTATATCAGTCTTAATGGGGGGCAGGTTCTTTAGAAAACCCGGCGGACAAACCGGCTGGGCAAAACCGTAACGCGATACATGCGCATGGCTGAAATCATCGTCATTCAGATCCGGGTTCAGTTTCTTTATATAGGAGCGTGCCTCAGCGATAAATTCATCATTGCTCATCTCATGCCTGGCATGCGTCTGCGGCATATAATAGGGTACATAGGTCACATGCGTTCCTAATGGCCGCAAGTTGGAGAATTCGATAATACCCGGAATATCGATGGATTCATCGCTGATGTTAAGCCAGAAATTATCCGTCACCGCCTTTTTCATCTGGAAAATAACACAGACCACCCCCATATTCTGAATCGAACGATATTTCTGTTTATTTCCTTCCGGCAAAGCGGGAATCATGTCCGCCACCAGGGGCAAGGGGATAGTACTGAATGCGGCATCATAATGCAGGCTGTTAGTATCGGTTCGCAGCACATCAACCGCATTATTTTTGATGCTCACCTGCCTGACCGCTGTATTCAAATGAAACTTTCCTCCCCGTTCGATGATCGCCTTTTCAAATTCATCCAGCAGGGTTTGCGAACCGCCTTCAAGATAGCCCATTTGTTCCTGCATCAGGCTCTTGCGTGAGACGCCCACGCGCTTGATGCGCGACCAGATCCAGGCAGCGGAAAGATTATCCTTGTATTCGAAAAATTTGAGGGCAAACAATCGCTGCCAAAACACCTCATAGGCCCGATCACCAATCCAGCGACGAATCCAGACGGAGGCTTCCTGATCATCCAGGCGCTGCCAGTCTTTAATTTTAGTTGAGACAAAGGCATGGAAGCCATAGCGAAGTTTTGAGATTAAATCGAGTTCGGGAAATTTAAGCAGGGCGATCGGGTTACCCCATTCGTGCAGACGGCCCTTGAAATAATAGCCCATGCGAGTATCCGTCCAGCACAGCTTATCCTCGATAGCCAGTTCCTTTAGAAGTTTAAACAGGCTTTCATCCGGTTTGCAGATAAAATGATAATAGCGTTCGATACTCAGACCGGCAAAGTCAAAATGCGCCGCCATACCACCAATGCGGTCGTCGGCTTCATAAATATCCACTTCATGTCCCTGGTTAAGAAGATCGTAGGCACAAGCCAGACCCATGACACCCGCACCGATCACAACAACTTTTGACATCGTTATTCCTCACCTGGATAAACCACAAGATAAGTACCTTAGAAATAATTTTCTACAAAATGCGCAGAAAATTATTTCTAAGGTACTAAAACTTTAATACGTAATGCGAATACGTTTTATCAAGAAAAGTCTCCTCGATAGCCGCCGTAAACGCTGTGGATTCAATATTAAAAATCTCCCACCAGGGAATCAGCTCGAACTCATCATGCCCGACCAATGCCTTTAACTGGGAAGCCGTAAAGGGAGGATTATTACTGAACAGGGCATAGACTTTGAGCAGGATCCAGAACAGCGAATAAGGGATATTCACTATCCATGTTTTTGCTTTTACCGTATCCCGGATACACCGAATCATATCAATATAATCGACTTTTTCCCGCCCGGTAATATTATAGATTTCATTCTCGGGCTGCATTTCCATGGCCGCAATAATAATGTTGCAGAAATCTTTGGCATACAGTGGTTGACGCATATAACGGCCATCACCGGGAATGGGAAATACCGGGATTTGTTGCATGAACCGCGAGAGCCAGCCCAGGTGTTTACGATCGAACCAGCCGAACATCAGCGTCGGACGCAAGACACAATATTTTAGCCCGCTTTCGACTACTCGCCGTTCCTGCTCTTTTTTGGTATTGGTATAGTCATCATCCGCCACCGATTCCACCACTGAAGAGCTGATATGCACGACATAGGGCACCGAATACTCTTTCATGGTCGCTAGCACACATTCGGCCGATTCAATATTGTTGCGAATGAAATCATCCGAATATTTTGATCCAATTTGGGCCTGTAACATCAGTACCATGTCGGCATCTTTAAAATGCGCCTGCCAGTCACCGGGGCGGGATACGTCCGCATCAATGGCGATGACATCAGGGTGAATTTTGCTCAGGATAGCCAGATTTTCAGTGAACTTATCGATGGCGACCAGGTTGCGATAACCCTGTTTTTTCAGTTGCACGATCAGGTTCTGCCCGACCAGCCCTGCCGCGCCCGGTATGATAATTTTACTGTTTTTTTCCAGTTTCATTTTTTACAGTTTCATTTTTTTGAACATACGCTCGGGAATAGACTTGATTATCAGCATGATTCCCCGCCAGAACCAGGGCAGATAAACCACATCCCGTTTTTTATCAATGGCTTTGACGATGCCCTGGGCGACTGTTTCGGCTGACACCCAGAGCAGGCCTTTCTTGAAGTCGGTCGTCATCGGTGTATCCACAAAACCGGGCTTGATAGTCAAAACCTGCACGCCCTTCGCTGCCAGGCGATTGCGCAGCCCCTGTAAAAAAATGCTCAGCCCCCCCTTGGCGGCGCCATAGATATAATTACTCTGGCGGCCGCGATCACCGGCCACGGATGAAATCACCGCAAGCGAGCCATGACCGCACTGTTCCATATCGTTGGCCAACTGCGTTAACAGAGCCACCACGCTAATAAAATTAGTATTCAATTCCTTGAGCGTCTGGCTGGCATCCGCTTCACAGGCCGATTGATCAGGCAGGGAACCATACGCAATGAGCACGCAATCCATCCCCTGCAAACGATCTCTGGCCTGCCTAATCATGTCCCCATGAGTTGCCGGATCGGTCAATTCCATGGCCAGCACCTGCGTCGATTGCGCCCCTCTTGCATCAAGGTCATCGGCAACAATACGCAGTTTTTTTTCGTCTCGGCCCACCAGACAGAGGCGAGATTTTTGCGCGGCGTATATTTTGGCCACTTCCCATGCAATGGCGGAAGTTGCCCCAATGATCAGGATTTTCTTTGCCTGCTTGCTCATCATTTATTCACCTGTCACACGCCGCCAGAAACTGGAGGACATGCCCGGATCCCGGTATCGGCTAAAGTCACACCACTGCGGAAAATAGTGCTGAAAAGCTTTAGCGGACATCCTCGCATCCTTGGCCGGATAGACCGCACCCTTTGCCTGCATGACTTGCTCATCCAGCTTCTCAAACAGTGCCAGCAGCTTCGTTCCATAGTTAGGGAAATCCAGCGCCAGGGTAATGCCTGGACGCGGAAACGACAGCATACCCGGTGATTCAATATCACCAAATTTCTTTAATACTGAAAGAAAGGATCCCATACCTGAAGCCGCAATCCTGTCCAGCAAGCTGGCTATTATAGCCTGTCCATCAGACAGCGGAACCAGACACTGGTACTGGTAGAATCCTCGCCGACCATACATTCGGTTCCAGTTGCTGATACTGTCCAGTGGATAAAAGAAGGGTTCATAATGTCCATGAGCGCTACGCCGTTTTTTCCTGTTCCTGCGATAATACATTTCATTGAACAGACGAATAGTGTATTGATTTAGAAGGAATCCGGGGGCGTTTACTGGCATGGACAGTCGCCTGTTAACAACTTTGTCACTGGCAGACATTAATTTTTCGTTATGCCGCCCGCGCATGAACAATCCCCGCCCCAGATGCGCGCCCTGGGCCAGACAATCGATCCAGGCCACAGTGTAGTCCCAGTGCCGATCAGATTCCTCGGACAGAGCAAAAAATCCCGCCAGATTATCGAAACGAATCGTTTCACTATCCATGTATGGTGTTGCCACTTTTTTCAGACGTATTTCCGCCCAGGTGATCAGGCCGGTCAATCCCAGGCCGCCAATCGTGGCTTTGAACATGGCGGCATTTTCAGTCGCCGAACAACGCAGGCGCTCCCCCGTTGTCCGTAATAACTCAAAAGCTGTCACATGACAACCAAAGGTACCCGCTAGATGGTGGTTTTTACCATGCACGTCATTGGCGATCGCGCCGCCGACAGTGACATATTTAGTTCCCGGGGTAACCGCCAAAAACCAGCCTTGTGGCATGACCAGTTGCAGAATTTCATCCAGGCCAACGCCGGATTCACAGCGCAGGAGACCCTGCTCAGGATCAAAATGAATGAAATGATTCAGGCGTGAGGTGACACAGATGGTCTGGCCGTCATTCAGACAACTGTCGCCATAGCTTCGCCCCCGGCCATAGGGCAAAAGCAGGCTATCCCGATCATTGATTGAAAGGCGATGCCGCCACTCCGGGAAAAACTTCTCCTGGCTTACGGCAGGGATACGTCCCCATGATTGAAAGACTGTCATAGGTTAAATGGCAAGAATGACACCAGTGGCCGCTATCAGTGCAATAAAGTAACTGGGGAGATCCTTGAGCGCAAAAAGAACCGGATCCTCATTCATCTGACCACGACTGGCTAACAACCAGATCCGACTGATCCAGAACAGCAACGCAGGAAAAACTATCCACAGAAATTCTGGTTTACGGTATTCCACCATATGTTCAGGCGTGGTGATATACAGGGCCATTACCAGTACCGAGATATAACCACTGGCGACACCGAGGAGGGCCAGAATTTCCTTATCATCGGTCGAATAGCCACGCACCAGGATCCTCTTTTTTCCCCGTCGTTCAAGATTATATAACTCGGAATAACGCTTGAGCATGGCCAACGAGAAAAAGATAAATAATGAAAAGGCAAGTAACCAGAAAGATGCCTGTGCATCTGCAGAAAACGTTCCTGCCAGCACCCGCAGGCTGTAAAGCCCGGCAAGAATAAAAACATCCAGTAGTGCCACAGATTTGAGTCCCAGCGAATAGGCCGTTGTGGTAAGGAAATAAACGGCAAAAACAAGGGTGTAACCTAAAGATATATTAAATGCCAGAAAAGCAGACAGCACTAATAGCAGCACTGACAGGACGAGGCCAGAAAGAATAGACAGATCTCCGGCTGCAAAGGGGCGATTCTTTTTTACCGGATGCCGGCGGTCAGCATCCAGATCCATCAAGTCATTAAATATATATACCGCCGAGGCGCACAGACAAAAAGAAGTAAAAGCCAGCAGGGTCGATAAAACCCGTGACTCATCGAAATAGGAATGCGCCAGTAACAGAGGGACAAACACAAGGATATTTTTAGCCCATTGATGGGGACGCAATGCCCGTATACTACTCCTGAAAAATGATTTTCTCGTGTCAGTCTCTATGTAGTCTACCTTGTCAAATTCTGACAATAGTCGTCTCAGGGCCCTGCTGTGATTAACAGAGATCGCTGTAGCGGCATGCCTCCAGACAGCCAGATCAACCGTTTCATTGCCGATATAGTCAAATTCTTTATCGGCATATCTTTCCACCAGCGCAGCCGCTTTTTTCTTTCCTTTAAGATTAAGTCCATCCGTGCTGGCCAGAACCTCATCAAAGAGTCCTAGCTGTGCGGCAATACCTTCGGCAATTATTTTATCTGATGCCGTGACAAGAACCATCTCTCTGCCTTTCCTTTTCTCTTCTTTGATATACGTGATAAGTTTTTGGTTATAAGGCAGGCAACCGTAATCAATACTCACCTTTTTGGCGAGCTTGTGTTTCAAACAGGATTTTCCCTTCAGTAGCCAGAAGGGGACAAAGAAAATATAAAGAAATTTCTGGCGCAGGAGCCGGATAAAGGATTCCAGCAACATATCAGTGTGAATGAGCGTACCATCAAGGTCAACGCAAAGAGGTAATGGCCTGGACAAATTTCTGACCTTCTATAAAATCTAAATACGTGTTCCGAATTCCGGTCCACTATATAATAATTACGTGCGTGGTGAACCCTTCGGCTTCGCTCAGGACGAACGGTCATATCTAAAGTGGGCAGGCATTTGGGACCGCTATTTAGCTACCGGAATTGGAAACAAGACGTTCCTCTTTAACCGAAGCTGGTTTCATTTCCGGCACAAACATCTTCACCAACTCATAGATGCCTTCCTCATCATAAGCGGCGCACTTACTCGCGACCTCCTCCAGATTCTTGTTCATAAACTTCCAGTCCACTTCCCGATAATTAGCCAGCAGAACCTTTTCATGGCGGGTCGCTGAGAGGTTCTCTGACTCGTGGAAAAGCTCCTCAAACAACTTTTCCCCTGGGCGCAGGCCAGTATAGACGATCTCCACGTCCTTTCCGGGTTCTTTTCCGGACAGGCGAATCATTTGCTCGGCAAGATAGGTGATTTTGACAGGTTCGCCCATATCCAGCACAAAAATCTCGCCTCCTGATCCCATCACCGAAGACTGCATGATTAACTGGCAGGCCTCGGGAATCGTCATGAAATAACGCAGCATATCCGGGTGCGTCACGGTCAGTGGCCCTCCTTTTTTCAACTGCTCCTTGAACAAGGGGACAACACTACCGGCTGAACCTAGCACATTACCAAAGCGTACGGTAATAAAGGACGTCAATGAGCGCAAATTGAAATTCTGACAGAAAATTTCCGCCACGCGTTTTGATGCCCCCATAACGTTGGTCGGATTAACGGCTTTATCCGTCGAAATCATGACGAAACAGTCCACCCCGTATTGATCGGATGATTCCGCCAGCACCCTGGTGCCCAGCACATTATTCTTGACCGCCTCTCTGACCTGGTGCTGAAGCATGGGAACATGTTTATACGCGGCGGCATGGAAAACCACGCTGGGGCGAAAGCGGGACATGACGTGATCAACCGACACCTTGTCGCTGACATCGCCCAGGCAGGCGTAGACGGCTACCTGGGGAAATTGCAGCGATAGTTCTCTTTCAATCTCGTACAGGTTATATTCGCTACGTTCGAAAATAATCAGGGCCTCGGGACCCATTCTGACGATCTGCCGGCACAGTTCCGAACCAATTGAACCGCCACCACCGCTGACCAGTATAATCTTGTCCTTGATGCCGGTTTTAATGTTATCCCAGTCCAGCCTGATCTGGTCCCGACCGAGTAAATCATCAATCGAAACTTCGCGCAAAGTATTGACGGTCACCCGGCCCAGCGCCATATCACTGACGCGTGGCAGAGTGCGAAATTCAATATCCAGTTTCTCGCAGATCCTGACAATTTCCCGCATTTTGAGTGAAGACGCGGAAGGTATGGCAATAATCACCAGCTTTATCTCATGCTTCGCAACAACCTCGGGGATATCGCGAATAGTGCCCAACACCTGCAGACCCTGCACTTCCCGCCCCTGTTTACCCCGTGCATCATCCACAAAGCCAACTGGCAAATAGGCGCTATTCTCTTCCTGCGGCTGATTCAATTCCCGCGCCACGATTTCGCCACCGCGGCCGGCACCAACAATCAATACCGGTAAGGCATCCCCGTCCAGAATTCGCCTGTCTTTGGAGATACGGTAGGAAATGCGCGCCCCCCCCAGCAGCAGAAACAGCAGCATGCCATATAGCGGAAAAATTGAGCGCGGAATGCCTTCTATCCGGCTTATAACGAAAACCAGGGCAACGGAAATTGACACGCCAATAATGACCGCCTTCACAATCCGAAGGAAATCCGGTATGGAGGCAAATCGCCAGACTCCAAGGTACAGGCCCTGCCAACGATAAACCAGCCCCTGAACGATCAACAATAAAGGTAATACATAAAGCGCCTGCTCCAGAGTCGCCGCTGTCAGCGGCTCCAGGTTAAAGCGCAGAAAATAGGCGCCAAACCAGGCAAGGGGGATCGTCAGTAAATCGTAAAGTGAAACCAGTAATTGTCTATTCGAATTTAGCATCGCTGTCCTGCCGCTTCAGGTATCGAAATAAAAAGTAATAGCTCAGTAAATAAAATGAAAATGATGCAATAAACACGCCTGACTGGGCACGCTGGCCGGTAAAATAGCCTGAACACAAAGCCAGTACCGCACACACCAGCATTATGCCATATTCCATAACAACGGTACGTTTATGACTCCAGCCACTCAACACCAGGCGCTGATACAAGTGGCTGCGGTGCGCCTGCCAGATTTTTTCACCTTTGATCACGCGACGCAACAAGGTCAGGGATGCATCCAGAATGAAGGGGGAAAACACCAGAATGCCGATCCATAGCGGAAAAATCTCCTTAGCATCAGCCCAGATCGTCATCGCGGCCATCAGAAAGCCGAGCACCGATGATCCGGTATCGCCCATAAAGATTTTGGCCGGAGGAAAATTGAACACTAAAAATGCCCCATTTGCACTTGCAATAATAGCCGCCAACAGCGCATAAACACTGACGCCTTTTAACAACCCCAGCACGGTAAAAACAGAAAATCCGATAAAAGCCATACCACCAGCAAATCCATCCATGCCATCCATAAAATTAAAAAGGTTAATGCTCCATATAATAAGCAAAAAGGTAACAAGATAAGCCAACCATGAAGGCCATTCGAGTGAAAAAAAAGGCATGTCCAAAGTTGTAATATAGAAGCCATGGGTCATTAATACAACCGCCGCCGACATATGAAGCAGCAACCGATATCGGACACTAACCCCTCTTTTGTCATCAATCAGTGAAACAACCGCAATCAATATCACGCCTGCAAATATTGACAGCAGATATTCAGGATAATCCTGACTGTAAGTTAGATATAACCCGGCAACCAGGATCCCACCAAGAATACCCAGTCCGCCAGTACGACTGATCGGCTTACTGTGTAGCGAACGCTCATTCGGCTGATCGAGAATCACCAGGGGGCTGGACTGGCGGCTTAGCCGATAAACCAGAAAAAAACTCACCCCCGCAGACAAAATTACAAATAGCATTAACGCTCACTCAGGCCTAATAAAACCGTCATCTGTCCAGATACCCGTTAACCGTGTCCAGAAGCCCCTGTTTAACACTTTTAGGTGGCCGCCAGCCCAGTAATGCCCGCGCCTTGCTACTGTCAGCCTGAAGTGAGCCGTACAAACGGCGCTCCAGTTTTCTGAAACGAGGTGACAAACAGGTTAAAATACGGCGTAACATGACGGGCACCCCAAACAAACGGGGCTGTCGATGCAAGCTATCGGCACACAGTTTCACCAGCCTTTCAGTCGAGATGTCATTTCCATCCGTTGCCAGAAATATCTGATTGGCAGCCGCGGGGTGCCAGCTGCACAGAATAATTAGGTCGATCAGATTATCCAGTGCCAGCAAACTGCGCTGATTGTTAACGCCTCTAAAGGGTAATGGCGTCCCTTTTTCGATTAACTGTAATAATCTGAGAACATTTCCCTTTACTCCGGGGCCATAAACCAGTACCGGCCGGATAATGACAATTTCCATTCCCGACCCCTTGCCAAGGTCCATCAATCCCCGCTCTGCTTCAAACTTTGAACGCGCATAGGGGTCAACCGGGTTTAGCGCATCTTTTTCTGTAAATGCACGCTCTCCTGTCTGCTCGCCATTGACCTTTATGGTGCTGATATACACAAAGCGCCTTACTTTCTTTTTAGCCGCCGCTCTGGCCAGTTTCAGTGTTACCTCAACATTCGCTTTTCGAAATGCTGCCAGTGGATCTGCCACTGTCTCTCGCATAACATGCACGCGCGCCGCCAGATGAACAATGCTGTCAACGCCCCCCAGGACATCATCCCAAACAGACATTTCAGTAAAATCACCCACCGCATAATACTCACAGCCGGGCTTTTTTTCTTTCTTATTTGCGTCATTTCGTTGCACACAGCTAACCTTATAGCCTTGCTGCAATAAGGTCGAAACCAGGCTCTGTCCAACAAAACCATTCGCACCCGTGACGAGAATCCTGCTATTTTGATTATTCTCTGGCATCACTAAATCTGGAATCGGTTAACCCCTAA
>CAZQVV010000010.1:0-40741 GCA_964596835.1 uncultured Thiohalophilus sp.
TGTTAAGCATGCCGCCAGCGTTCAATCTGAGCCAGGATCAAACTCTTCAGTTTAATCATAGTGGTTGCTAAGGCGCAACCAAACCTTTTGCAATGAAAAGGTCCCCTTAATCGAAAAACATATATTACTATATGGAATTTGACTTAGGTTACTTACATCGACATTTCTTTGGCTAAAGCCATCATCGACGCAAGCACCCACACAAATTATCTGATTAAATTTTTAAAGAGCGGGCTGGTTGGAACCGTTTGATTCCCCTCAGCAAAGACGATCAATCTTACTCGTTTCTCATATTAAGTCAAGGACTAAGTTATTTGACCTTCAAATAATTCGTTGCCTGACTTGAGTTAGAGCCGATGTCCGTCTCAGGAGGAGCGCATTATACGCAGCTCGTTCAGAGCGTCAACACCCTTGGTAAAATATTTGGACTTAATTTTCGGGACTGGAAATAGGAACAGAGTAGTGGGTGGTGAGTAGGCGGCTTTTCTCTGCCATTAAGCCACTCATTATCCGCCAGCCTGCTTTTCTCGAATAAATTTTAACAGTTCATCAAAGGGCATAGGCCGGGCATATAGATAGCCCTGGCCTTCATTACAGCCGAGTTCTTTCAGGTAATCGTACTGTGCCTGGGTTTCCACTCCTTCGGCAATGACTCGCAGGTTCAGCGCTCTGGCCAAGGCCAGGATCGCCTTAACGATACTGGCATCATCGCTATTCAGGGTGATATCGCGAATAAACGCGCGATCAATCTTGAGGACGTCAATAGGAAAACGTTTCAGGTAGGCCAGCGATGAGTAGCCGGTGCCAAAATCGTCAATCGCGACACCGACGCCAATGCTTTTCAGGGTAATGAGATTCTCGGCCGCCAGCTCCGGATTCTGCATGATGCCACTTTCAGTGATCTCCACCTCCAGTAGATTGGCGCCGAGGTTGCCCGTCGCCAGCAGCTTGCGCAGACTATCCTGCGTATCATGGTGGTACAGTTGCCGCGCTGAGAAATTGACGGCAACACGCTTGAGCGTAATTCCGGCTTCGCGTATGCGGGTGATATCATCCACCGTTTGCTGCAAAACCCATTCACCCAATGGAATAATCAAACCGGTGTCTTCAGCCACCGGAATAAATTTATCGGGGGGCGTCATGCCACGTAAGGGATGCTGCCAGCGCACCAACACCTCGACCCCGGTGATACTGTCATCTTCCAGTGAGAACTGCGGCTGGTAATGCAGTAACAGTTCTGAATTTTTTATCGCCACCCGCAGTTCATTCTCAATCGTAAAGCGGTCCACGGTTGCCGTCTGAATATCACCGGAACAGAACTGATAATTCTTGCCGCCCTGCGCCTTGGCATAGTACATGGTGGCCTCGGCATTCTTAAGCAGGGTATCCGAGTCCTGACCGTTATCCGGATAGGTGGCAATGCCGATACTGGCGTCGAGATAAATACTCTTGCCCGACAGATCAAAAGGAATTTCAAACAGCGAGAGCAATTCCCGTGCTTTGTCTTCAAGCGCCGATTTTTCCTTGATATCCGGTAGCAGCAAAACAAAATCATCCCCCCCCAGGCGGGCAATCGTGTCCCAGGCACTGAGGACTTTTTTCAGCCGATCCGCTACCGCCCGCAGGAGATGGTCCCCCACCAGATGCCCCAGGGTGTCATTGAGATTTTTGAAACGGTCAAGATCCAGAAACAGCACCCCCATCTGCAGATCTTTCTTGCCTACATAGGCCAACGCCTGTTCCATACGATCGCGCAATAACCAGCGATTAGGCAAGCCCGTGAGTACATCGTGATACGCCTGGTGACGCAAGGTCTGTTCCGCGATGCGCCGGGCATAACGTTCATTGGCATCGTGAAGTTCGCGCTGGATAGCCGGCACCAGACGAATCAGATTGTTTTTCATCAGATAGTCATGTGCCCCCAGGCGCATGGCTTCTACGGCCACATCCTCACCAATGGTGCCGGAGATCACGATAAAGGGAATATCAAGATTCTGTTCTTTCAGTATATTGAGCGCGGCAAGGCCGGAGAAGCCCGGCATGGAATAATCCGACAGCACCACATCCCAGGTCGAGTTCTCCAACGCATCTTTTAAATCCGCCTCGTTATCAACCCTTAACGAGTCAAGGCTATAGCCCCCTTTGCGCAAAATTCGCAGTACCAGCTCGGCATCGTCCGGGTTGTCTTCAACCAGCAGTATGCGCAGGGAAACATTTGAATTTGGACTATCGAGCATTCGGTGCCTCATTTAGACGCAACCAATAACGTTCAACCAGAACAATCATGTCACTGAATTTTTTAAAATCAACCGGCTTGCGGATATAGCTGTTACAACCGTATTCATAGCTGCTGGAAATGTCCTGCTCCTCTCTGGAGGAACTCAGCATCACCACAGGCAGAAGGCGGGTCACGGCATTTTCCCGCAGACGCCGGAGCACTTCAAGCCCGTCAAGTCTGGGCAGATTGATATCCAGCAGCACCAGCGCAGGCAGATCGATCCCCCTCTTATTTTGGTGCAGCAGATAATCCAGCGCTTCCACTCCATCCCGCGCGACCACCAGATCGTCAGTAATCGCACTCTTTTTTAACGCCCGCAGGGCGAGCGCTTCATCATCGGGATTGTCTTCAACCAGTAAAATTTGCTGGGTCACTATATTTTCACCTTGAATTTTCCGGGTTTGACTGACCCTTCTGTTATTATGTTTAATCCGACCCCTGTCACGGTACATGAACATGGCACTGAAATAAACTGTCCCGCAGCAAGCTGTTGGGATATTCAACTGTAGCGTGCTGATGGGTTTTCCCTGGGCTTCGCGCTGCCCACCCTGTCATTTTTCGCCGCAAACAGCGGGGAATTATTCCCCACAAAATTAAATGATTTTATTTTTTTCGAGTATTTCAGAAAACCTCGCGTTAATCCACACTTACCCGGGCGAATCGACGCTTGCCAACCTGATAGACATGGGCTGTCCCTGGCGCAATGAGCAGTTTGCTATCTTCGATACGCTCACCATCAATTTTTACCGCCCCCTGCCTGATCATGCGCAAGGCGTCAGAGGTGCTCTGCGTCAGGCCTGCCTGCTTCAGCAAATTGGCAATCGCCAGGCTATTGCCGCCGCCATGCAGCGTTTTTTCCGGCATATCGTCCGGCATCACCCCTTTCTGGAAACGGGCAATAAAGTTCTCTCGTGCAGCGGTGGCTTCCGCCGGGGAGTGGAAGCGGGCCACGATTTCCTCACCCAGCAGAAACTTGATATCCCGGGGATTGCGGCCATCGGCCATTTCCTTTTTCAATCCTTCGATTTCGGTAATCGGCCGGAAGCTCAGTAACTCAAAATAACGCCACATCAACTCGTCAGAAATCGACATGATTTTACCAAACATCTCATCCGGCGCCTCGCTAATCCCTATGTAGTTGCCAAGGGATTTGGACATTTTCTGCACACCATCCAGTCCTTCCAGTATAGGCAAGGTCACTACCGTTTGCTGCGGCTGGTCATATTGCTTCTGTAGTTCGCGCCCGACCAGCAGGTTAAATTTCTGATCGGTGCCCCCCAGTTCTACGTCGGCTTTCATCACGACCGAGTCATAACCCTGGATCAGGGGATAAAGAAATTCATGAATGGCGATAGGCTGGCCACTTTTGTAGCGTTTGGAAAAATCATCCCGTTCCAGCATGCGCGCCACCGTCTGGCGCGCGGCAAGCTGGATCAGTTGGGCCGAACTCATTGCGTTCATCCAGCTGGAATTGAACATGACCCGGGTTTTTTCAGGATCCAGGATCTTGAAAATCTGCTCTTCATAACTGCGTGCGTTTTCAATCACCTGGTCCCGCGTCAATGGCGGCCGGGTACTGCTTTTGCCGGTGGGATCACCAATCATGCCGGTAAAATCGCCAATCAGGAACAGCACGTCATGCCCCAATTCCTGAAACACCCGCAACTTATTAATCAGCACCGTATGACCCAGGTGTAAATCCGGCGCCGTCGGATCGAATCCGGCTTTCACCCGCAGACACCGCCCGGACTCAAGCTTTTCAACCAGCTCCGATTCCACCAGAACCTCGTCGGTTCCCCGTTTTATCTGCACCAGACTATCTGCCAACTCCGCTCCCACCTTACTGTCTCCTGCTGAAAAAATAGGCTAGATTACCATACCGATGTCTACCAATGCGCCCGAATTTATGCTCTGCTTTATTTCTCTGCGGATCATCTGTGCAGCAGCGTCTCAGCAGGTATAATTCTAATATGAATAATATTTGACCTGTCCGCCTATTCCCGCTATCTTTGGACGACAACATAAAATAATGAGAAAATTCCGTGGATTACAACTCTTTCTTAAACCGGGACTGTAAGTCATTACTGGATATGCCCGCCTCGATCAAACATCCCGGCTTCAGCCTGATCCACCTTCTCATTCTGATCGTCTCACTCAGCGTCATCTCCAGCCTGTTGATTTTCATATCAACGGATGCCTCCCCCCATAAAAACAGCCGCCGGTCGGTCGGCCCCTCCACCGTCGAAGGGATACCCGCAAATACTTCACGGATAACCCTGCCGCTGTCGATACCGCAGAAGACAAACCCGGCTGACGCCCCAGCAGCCGTTTTCTCTCGCGCCGATGACAAAGGCAACGCATCCGCCCGGATTAAACACCCCATGACACAGGCCAGGAACGATTCTCAATGGCTGACGGTCAAGGTCAAACCCGGGAATGCCCTGGCCGGTATTTTCAAACGTCACCATCTGGCCCCCCGGGAACTCCATGAGATCATGGCCCTGGGCAAGGACACCGCCAGTCTGAAGCGCCTGCGCCCCGGCGATATTTTCAGGTTTCAGATTGACAAAAACCAGCATCTGCAAAGGCTCGTTTATGCCATCAGCCCCCTGAAGAGTCTGCATATACAACGTCAGAAACAGGGCTTTACCGCCTCCATGCAGGTCAAAAATATTGAAAAACGCAGCGCTTACGCCATCGGTCAAATTAAGTCCTCCCTTTTCGAGGCCGGTAAGGATGCCGGACTCAGTGACACGCTGATTATGAAAATGGTCAATATTTTCGGCTGGGATATCGACTTTGCACAGGATATCCGCAAGGGCGATCAATTCACACTCCTCTATGAAGAGCAGTTTCTCGACGGCAGAAAAATAAATGACGGTGTCATTCTCGCCGCCGAATTCACCAACCAGGGACACACCTACCGCGCCCTGCGTTTTACCGACGCCAGTCATCACACTGACTATTACACCCCCGATGGCCTCTCCATGCGCAAAGCCTTTTTGCGCACCCCGGTGGATTTTCGCCGTATCAGTTCGCGTTTCGGCAACCGTTATCACCCCATTCTAAACAGGATGCGTCTGCACAAAGGCGTGGATTACGCTGCCAGAACCGGGACACCAATCAAGGCGGCCGGTGACGGTAAAATCATCTTCCGCGGTAGAAAAGGCGGCTATGGACGCACCGTTATTATTCAGCATGGTGGTCACTACAGCACTCTGTATGCGCATATGTCCCGCTTTAGAAGAGGCCTGAGGGCCGGCAAGCATGTGAAACAGGGACAAATCATCGGCTATGTGGGACAAAGCGGACGCGCGACCGGGCCACACCTGCATTATGAGTTCCGCGTCAACGGCGTTCATCGCAACCCGCTGACCATTCGTCTGCCCCATGCCGCCCCTATCAAAAAACGATACCGGGACAGCTTCAATCGCGTTGCTGGCGCCCTGCTTGCTCAGTTGGACATGCACAGGCAAACCCGGCTGGCTATGTATCCGTAGGCACGTCATCCCCTCAGGCAAGGCACTTTATGCGCTATTACATCGGCTTAATATCAGGCACCAGCCTTGACGCCATCGATGCTGCGCTGGTGTCTTTTAACAGCGAGCGCTGCGAATTGCAGCAATCCCTCGCGCTGCCCATTGCCGATGAGATCCGCCAGCAAGCATTATCCCTGTTGATCCCGGGAGATAATGAACTGGCGCGCCTGTGCCGTCTGGATGTACAACTGGGCCACTTGTTTGCCGAAGCCGTGCAGGCGCTACTGGCGCAAGCTGATCTGGCGTCCTCGACGATTTGCGCCATTGGCAGCCATGGCCAGACCCTGCGCCATTGTCCTGATGGCGCATTCCCCACCAGCCTGCAGATCGGTGATCCCAATATTATCGTTGAGCGAACCGGCATTACCACAGTAGCTGATTTTCGCCGCCGGGATATGGCGGCCGGTGGTCAGGGTGCGCCGCTGGTACCGGCTTTCCATCAGGCGATGCTGCAAGACAGCCGTTATAACCGGGTCGTCGTCAATATAGGTGGCATAGCCAACGTCACGGTACTGGCAAAAGATCGGAAGAAGCCCGTGATCGGTTTTGATACCGGCCCCGGTAATGCCCTGCTGGACTCCTGGACACAGCAACACTTGCAGCAAACGCATGACAAAGAGGGGAGATGGGCCGCTGGCGGAACCTGTCATCAGGCCTTACTTGATACCCTGGTTAAGGATCCCTACTTCAGCCAGGCGCCGCCCAAGAGCACCGGACGCGAAACCTTTAATTTGCAGTGGCTGGAAAAGTCGTTACAAAATTTTTCTGGTTTAAAGGCGCAGGACATACAGACCACACTGGTCGAGCTGACCGCCATCACTATTGCTCAGGCTATTTTGAAGCACCATCCAGATGCTGAACAGGTATTCATCTGTGGCGGAGGTCACCACAATAAGTTCCTGATGCAGCGCCTGGCAGTGCATTTACCGGAACAGGTGATCCAGCCCACCCAGGCCATAGGCATCGATCCTGACTGGGTCGAAGCCATAGCCTTTGCCTGGCTGGCAAAGCAAACGCTGGACGGCCAGGCAGGGAATCTAATCAGCGTCACCGGCGCACGGCATGCCGTTATTCTCGGCGGCATTTACCCGGCAACGATGCGCTTTATACCTTAGCACTATCCCACGCACAGCCAGGAAAAAATTTTATCTGCCCCGTCCTGAATTAACCATAACTTAACTGCACCTTCCAGCCCCACCATACTCAGGATCCAGAAAAAACGAATTTATCCTCTCGCAACCTAAAGTCAGGCCAAAACACGGCCGTTACTAATAATGACATTCCCTGTCGTATCCTGCTGAAGGGACTTGAGGTTTTTGCAATATCGAGCAGACTCAACCCAACACCCTACTAGCCACACACTTCGATTTTGGCCAGCAGTGAATTATCTCGTGAATATTTAATTGATGAGTGATCATGACCATGCTTAAAAACGTATCAGACCATTCTATGGAAACGCCCTCCTCCCCAGATAAAAATCATGCTCTGAGTCGTCATGACGTAAAACACCACCTAACTCGCAAGGACATCTTTAAGCGTGATGCTTATCCTTATAAGAAACCTATTTCTGTACCTGTGTACGAAAAGCGAAAACAGGAATTACAAATCGAGCTTCTGAAACTGCAAAATTGGGTAAAAGAAACGGGGCAGAAAATCGTAATCCTGTTTGAAGGTCGGGATGCTGCGGGTAAGGGTGGCACCATCAAGCGTTTCATGGAGCACCTGAACCCGCGTGGCGCGCGCGTGGTCGCGCTGGAAAAACCCAATGAGCAAGAGAGCGGTCAGTGGTATTTCCAACGCTATATCCAGAACCTGCCGACGGCCGGTGAAATCGTTATGTTTGACCGTTCATGGTACAACCGGGCCGGGGTCGAAAAGGTCATGAATTTCTGTTCACCCGCCGAATATCTGGAATTTATGCGCCAGACCCCGGAGCTTGAACGCATGCTAACCCGAAGTGGTATTCATCTATTCAAAATGTGGTTCTCTGTCAGCCGCGAAGAACAATTCCGCCGTTTTCAAAAGCGGCGCAAAGATCTTCTGAAGCAGTGGAAACTGAGTCCCATTGATATGGCATCGTTGAATAAATGGGATCAGTACACTGAGGCGAAGGAATCTATGTTTTTTTATACTGACACCAAGGATGCACCCTGGACAGTGATCAAATCCGATGATAAAAAACGCGCCCGCATCAATGCGATGTTACACGTCCTCAACTGCCTGCCTTATACCAACAAGGATGCCAGCATGGTAACCCGGCCCGATCCACTCATTGTTGGCAACACGGCAAATATTTTCGAGGTTGATGAAAAACACATCCATAATACCCATACTGGCGCGGGTAAAGGCGCAAATTGAACCGGGAGAAAATCATGACGCCTCGGCGTGCAGGGGAGAATCTGAGCACCCGGTAATTGAACTTTCGAGGGAAGGCTCTCTGAACACAGCGGCAAGGGGGCTGAATAGTCACGTGTATGTTTACTCTAAACCAGCCCTGTGATTAACGCTCACTTATCGGCACGTAGCCGCGCCGGGGTTCTCCAATATAAACCTGGGTGGGACGAAATATCCGGTTATCGGATAACTGTTCCCGCCAGTGCGCCAACCAACCGGCGGAACGGGCAATCGCAAAAATGGTGGTGAATTGATCGGCCGGAATGCCCATTTCCGAATACAGCAG
Source organism: uncultured Thiohalophilus sp. (assembly GCA_964596835.1). Classification (GTDB taxonomy): domain Bacteria; phylum Pseudomonadota; class Gammaproteobacteria; order UBA6429; family Thiohalophilaceae; genus JAADGZ01. Next base: position 8,498 of record CAZQVV010000010.1, read on the forward strand.
GCCGGAATAAAAATCGACGTTGGCATAAACACCCTTTTTCGCCAGGCGGTCTTCACAGACCACTTCCACCGCCTTGGCCACTTCGAACATCGGGTTGATATCACCACCACGGTCGGCCATGAGTTTGTCCATTAATCCCTGCAGGATCGTGGCGCGGGGATCCTTGGTCTTATATTCGCGGTGACCCATCCCCCAGATGACTTCCTTGTTGGCCAGTTTTCTGTCAACATATTCCTCCACTTTCTCCGGCGTACCAATTTCTTCGAGCATTTCCAGGACTCGCTGGTTGGCACCCCCATGCAGGGGTCCGGACAGCGCGCCGATAGCGGCCGCCATCACCGTATAAGGATTCGCCAGGGTGGAGGCATTCACCAACACGGCAAAAGTTGAGGCATTAATCGTGTGCTCGGCATGGAGGATCAGGCAGACGTCCATGATTCTGGCCAGCAGGGGGTCCGGCTCCCCGCCCGTTAACATGTAAAGAAAATTTTCCGCATAGTTTAGATCGCTGCGCGGATTAATGGGATCATAACCGTTGCGTATATGCTCCCACATGGCCACGATACAGGGCAGGCGGGCTATAATTTTGACCGTGGTGTTATGGATGTAATCCAGATCCTCACAGGCATCGCCGCCGGTCAGGCAATCGCTGCCAGGGTAAAACATACCCAGGCTGGCCACCACGGTCTGCAACATTTCCATAGGATGGCCGGTGGCAGGAAGATTTTTCATCATCCCTCGGGTATGGAACTTGATAGACCGATTTTTCTTTAGCTGGGAGGTAAAGTCAGACAGCTCTTTCGCCATCGGCAAACGGCCATCCAGTAATAGGCGCGAAGTTTCTTCGAAACTACTATGCTCGGCCAGCTCCTCAATCGGGTAGCCGCGATAGAAAAGTATCCCGTTTTCGCCATCAATATCAGAGATATTTGACTGGGTCGCAGGCACGCCGGCCAAGCCGGGCAAATATTCGTTCATGGCAGACTCCGTATTTTTAAGATCAGAGCTAAGAATAGCAAACTTCGCCCTTAACGTGCCCTGCAGGGCGGCGCTTTATGCACAAAAAAACGCGGTAAAAACCGCGCTTTTCAATAATCATCAAGACAGTCGCTAGATCATACGGAAAAGGATGATCCGCAACCACAGGTGGTGCTGGCATTAGGATTATTGATAACGAACTGGGAGCCTTCCAGGCTTTCTTTGTAGTCCACTTCCGCCCCGCTCAGATACTGGAAGCTCATGGGATCAATCAGCAGTCTCACACCGCAATTTTCGACCTCGGTGTCGCCATCCTGGATATTTTCATCAAAGGTAAACCCGTACTGGAAGCCGGAACAACCGCCACCCGTGATAAATACACGCAGCATTAGATTGTCGTTACCTTCTTCTGCAATCAGAGTTTTTACCTTGTTGGCCGCAGCTTCCGTAAAAACTACCAGGCTTTCGCTGTCAGTCGCCGCTGTCATTTCATATGTCTCCCATTTCTAAACCCTACAATCCGGACAATTTTACGTCCACGGGAATACGTCAAGTTGCATTATCTGATATCCTAATGTGCTAGTCAAGATACTGATTCGCCGACCGTTTTTTCCTTCGCCTGTTTCTGGGCGCCGCCCTTCAGTGTCACCACGGACTCATCCACCTTATGCACTAGATTACCATTGACCTCAGCGCCCATGGCCATCTCAATCAGACTATAGTAAACATTGCCATTAATGCGAGCCTCGGCGGCCAGTTCGATATGCGCCAGGGCATAGACGTCGCCAATCACCTTGCCGTTGATCACCACATTGGGCACCTTGACCTCGCCCTCGATAGTGCCGCGCTCACTCAGCGTCAAAAGGGAATCATTGCCCTGTTCTGCGATAACGCTGCCTTTCACCGTCCCATCGACGTGCAACCCACCGCTGAAAATGACGTCGCCGCGAATCTCGGTGTTCTGGCCGATGAGCGAATCAATTTGCGCCGTTTGTTTCGGTTTCTTTTTCATTCCTAACATGATTCTCTATCTCCTGCCCACTCCAGTTTATGGTTTTCTCTATACTGTTTCGTTTCCGGTTGTGAGGAATAATCTTCACCTTGACCCGAAAAGGCGTGAAGCCACGAGGCAGCTTCAGATTACCTTCCAGTTTCTGAAAATACTTGAACCGGTAACCCAGTTCGTTGACCCGTTTCTCGCTTAGTGCTTTCAGTGTCAATGTCCGCGGCTGATTGTGCACCATGCCATCAATACTCAGCCGAACCTTGCCCGTCGCCATGCGATCATTTTTCAATACCTGGGTTAATACTAACTTATAGCGGTAACGGTGAGGCTCTCCATTGGCCTCGATCTTAAAACGCTGCAGATGCAAACCGCTGGAGGCATCCTGAGGCGAAACAATGCCACGGTAAAAAGCCAGTTCTTCCTTTAATTCCAGAATTTCGCCCTGTAACTCTTTGAGCGTCGTGTCCAGTTCATTATAGGCCTCTCGCTCGATCTGCGACGCCCGCTCGAGCAGTGCTTTCTGCTCGCGTAAACTATTAACTTCCTGCTCCAGCTTTTTCCTGACGGCCAGCAGTGTCTGCCGTTCATCCGCGCATTCGGCACGGTTATAACCCGCCAGATAGCGGCCATAGTCAAACAGGGTCCAGCCGCCCACAAGCAGAGCGATGATGCCCAGCCCCAGTAACATTCGGGTCAGCCAGGGGCGGTGTGGTTTCACAACAAGATTCATAGACTAAACGGGAAATACGCTCCTGGAAAAATTCGCACCGGGTAAACCTCGTTCACACCGGGAGTAAAAGCTCAGGGTATCAGGGGAATACCCTGCAGGCCGCAATCTTCGACAAAACCAAACATAATATTCATATTATGCACCGCCTGACCGGCCGCGCCCTTGACCAGGTTATCAATTACGGACAACGCCACCACTGTATTGCCGTCCTGGGGGCGATGAATGGCAATCCGGCAGGTGTTAGCGCCACGCACACTACGGGTCTCGGGGTAAGAACCGGCTGGCAGCACATCTACAAAGGGCTCGTTCGCATAGCGCGTTTCAAACACGGCCTGTAAATCCACTTCTGCCGATTTCAGCATAGCATAACAGGTCGCATGAATACCGCGAATCATGGGCGTTAAATGGGGGACAAAAGTCAGGCCTATTTTTTCAGCGGTTGCCTGCTGTAGTGCCTGGCGAATCTCTGGTAAATGCCGATGTCCCGATACCGCATAGGCCCTGAAATTTTCACTGGCCTCGCCCAGCAGGGTCGCCACATTCGCCTTGCGCCCGGCACCGCTCACGCCGGACTTGACGTCAGCAATCAGGTTAGCGGCATCCACCAGGCCGTCCTCAATCAGCGGCAGCAGCGCCAACTGCACCGCGGTCGGGTAGCACCCGGGGTTGGCCACCAGGCGGGCTGTGCGGATAGCGTCACGATTGACTTCGGGCAGACCATAGACCACCTCAGCCATTAATTCGGGACAGGCATGGGGCTGACCGTACCAGAGCGCCCATTCCTGCACATCCCTGAGCCGAAAATCGGCCGCTAAATCAATGACCCTGACACCCGCCTCCAGCAATTCGGGCGCCAGGGTCATGGCAATCCCATTGGGCGTGGCGAAAAACACCACCTCACAGGCCTTGAGCACGGCCATGTCCGGCGCGCTGAAACACAGATCAACATGGCCGCGCAGATGGGGGTACATATCGGCCACCGCCATGCCCTTCCCGGAACGGGAAGTGACAGCTTCAAGCCTTACCTCGGGATGTGCGGTCAGCAAGCGCAATAATTCCACGCCCGTGTAACCGGTACCGCCCACTATGCCTGCCTTGATCATAATACTTAAATAAATTTAAATCTGATGGGGGAAGAATATTACGTCGCCAGCAGCACGCCAAACCTGCCAGCATGCATAATGATAATTACAAGCCAAAGGAAAATGTATCTATTCAGCATACTGAGGCGAGGTCGCCAACCATTGTCCAGCTTAAGTTATTTGAGGAAAGGAGTAACACATTATAGTGGCCTATCATTGACTTGATGTTGGGCTTCGCCATAAAGATCATGGCTCAGCGCCAACCTACATACAAGGTTCCCTGACAATTATGCTGAATAGTTACAGAAATATAAAGACAAATTTACGCCGACACCCATAAAAAAACCCCGGCACAGGCCGGGGTAAGGTTACCTAAGTGAGAAATAAAAATCAGAAAATGATCAGCAATTGCGCTGACATCCGGTTATCCATACCGTCCAGGATCTTGTTAGCCCCGGCTGAACCCGGTAAATTCGGCGCACTGGCATCACGCATTTCATAGTTGACTATGAGTCGGCTCTTCTTGTTAAAGAAGTACTGCGCACCCAGGGTCAAAGTATCAAACTTGCGTTCGGCTTTGCTGATGTTGGTGTCGCGGTTCAGGGTATCGTAGCGAATATCAAGTTCCAGTTTAGGATGAATCAGATAACCAAAATCCAGATACCAGCTATTGGCCTCACCGTTGGTTGTTACATTGAAATCGGCATAGGCGTTACCCGCATTATTATGCGATCCCGCCACTGCGCCGCCATCGGTGCCATTGAAGATCATACCCTTGGCAGTGAAATACTCCGCCCCAGCGCGGATCTTGCCCCTGAGCAGGGTGAATCCGATACCCTGGCGAGTGCGATCATAGACGCCTGCACCATCGCCCACTGTAGTGAGGGTACGTTTGCCACCCTGGTACCAGCCATACAGCTTCAGACTCTGATAGCGGACGCCACGCGGGCCCTGATGATCAGCGGACCACGAGGGTGGCGCCAGATGACTGCCGGAGGGAAACGGGGTGGTTCCCGTAAACAATAATTCTGATGCCCAGTAAGCGTAGACTTCCCGGTTACCGTCATTATCACCACGGGTAATACCGTTGCCATTACCTACCATAAGCGCGTAGGTATGTTCCCAGTTACCAACGGTAAACCAGTCGAACACCTGAATCCCCGTATCGCGAAAAGCGCTGACTGGCCCGTTGGGTTTATTGATACTGGCAGCGGTTGCTTTGGTTGAGGAGCCATCTCCATTGAAATACCGCTCCAGCAACAACTGGTTAGTACCGTTAGAAAAATTGACATAATTAAACACATGAATAGCCATCAACCCCTCTTCACTTCCCGGCGTCTTGAACTGGCCCACACGAATCCGCGCCCCCTTGATCTGGTTGAGGGTCACACTGGCGTCCGTCAGTTTGACGCTGCCACCGCCTTGATGAGTGATACCGTTGTTGCCGAATTCCGCCAGGAAAAAATAGTTCACATTGCTGTCCAGCGGAAAACCAGTGCCGCGCACGCCGATACGCGCACGGATAAGATCGAAACCCGAGTCACTCTTTAAATCAGGCCGCGACATGTTGAACGCGGCATTCTGGCCCTTCCAGGGACCGGCCTGAAGTTTAGTACCATCAGTCTGCTGGTATTCCGGCTGGATAAAGCCCCAGACCCGCGCCCGCCCGGATGTGCCTGGCGGCTCGGTGCCCTGCATCTTCAACCAGTTAATGGCTAAAGCCTCCCCACTGCTCGCTAACAATCCTGCGGCACATGTCAAGGCCAGTATTAATTTATGATTAATCTTCATTCACTACTCCCCTAAAAAATTAGCTGTCATTCTTCGCACATGACACATCACGGTTTGATCAAGGTATAGCCTTCTTTCGTCAACGCCAGGATCCGTACGACACCCGCAGCCACCTTAATAGCATTAGGGTTCAGCGCCGGCGCATGTCCCAGTTTTTTGGTCATACTCTTGATCGTGTTGGAACAGGCGCTAAAACGGACACCGCTGTCTACCAGACTTTGAATGCGAGTCTTGTGTACATTGTTCTTGAACAGCAAACGCAGACCGGGGCCAAAGGCCACGACCTCAATGTCAACCAGATCCGGGCCGTAATACTTCAGAATATTATGAGCCACATTCAGCACCAGCTTCTGTTTGAAAGGATTGGGATCGCTGATTTGCAAGACCACTTTGTGCTCAGCAAACGCTTTCTCCGCCATGGATGATGTGGCAAAGCCAAATAAAGACATAAAAAACACCGCATATACCGCGAATGTTTTCAATTTAATTGAGGTCATGGATTCCTCCCACCGTTAGTTTAAAAAAATTATTCATTGTTTATCCCGCTATGAAATTTTCTCTTGCGCATAAAAAAAACAAAAAACACCGATGTTTTTTTGCTTTCTCGCCACACTCGTGATCAAAATTAAAGTATGCACATCCTCGTGCAAAACGTTTACTCTAAATTAGAAAAAACTTATAAAGCACGTTCATGCCAACAGCATGCTGCTGTTTAACATCACCAGGTATTCACTCCTGTTAAAAAATACAAACACAGCATGTGTTATTTTTATTCCATCCATGTTAAATATATTTTGATCCCTGTCAGCGAATGAACAAAACAGGAGTCTGAGGGAATAATTCGCGAGCTGCTGTGTCCTATATAATTAGGACAGGGAAGATTGTATATATTAGTTATCGTTAATACGGTTGCCTATACTTCGGGACAACGGCATCCACACAAAAACAAAAGAAGCATAAAACTATGGCCTATCTCAAACTGTTTGGTAAGAATCGGGAATTTATTTGCAAGCTGGAAAATATCCGCCCGCGGCTATTCCGGCTTGCCTATTCATGGTGTCATCAGCGTGATCTCGCCGATGATCTGGTACAGGAAACGCTGACCAAAGCCTTTAAAAGTGAAAACCAACTCAAAAACATCGAGCAGTTTGATAACTGGGCCTTCCGCATTCTAATCAATACCTGGCGTAATCACCTGTCACGCAACCGGGTGATGGAAAATATCGACGATTATATCTTTACCGATGAACACACGCCTGAAACACTGCATGAGCAGTATCAGATAAACTCCTTTGTTCATTCGGCAGTAGCGGAGCTGCCTCAAGGACAACGCCAGGTACTGACGCTGATCGATCTGGAAGGCCTGAGTTATTCCGAAGTATCCGACATTCTTGAAATCCCTATCGGCACTGTTATGAGCCGGATCTGCCGCGCCCGTAAATCGCTGGCCGGCAAGCTGTTTCAGGATCCCGATAACGCCGAATACAATGCCACCCTTCTGCGGAGAGTAAAATGAGCAATGATTTTTCCGATGAACGTTTGAGCGCGTTTATTGACAACGAAGTGGATCTTGCCGAAAAGCAGCAGATTTTCGAAGCGTTCCGACACGATGAGACCCTGCGCAAGCGCGCCTGTGAATTACAGAAAACCCATGATCTGATCAAGCTGACCTACCAATCAGTCGAACCACCGGCAAATTACCAGGCCCCGCTGCGCAGCCAGGCCCGTCCCTGGTTCCTGCGGAGCATGGCCGCCGCCAGTCTGCTGCTGGTCGGCTCCCTGCTGGGCTGGTTCGGCAATCAGCAGATGACCCCAGAGAACAGCCTGCTAGATCTGGCGCGTGTCGTGCAGCCCGCCCGGACCGCCAGCGCCAGTACGACACGCAAAATCATGTTCCATGTCAGCACCAACGACAAATACCGCCTGAATATCATGCTGGACGAAACCGAGCACCTGTTAAAAGCCAGCCGGGAAGACGGCAAAAAGGTTTTTGTCGAGATTCTCACCAATGGCCCCGGACTGGAGCTGGTAGACAAAACCAGTTTCGGCCCGGCCCGGCGTCTGCAGAAACTACAAACCCGCTATGACAACCTGTATGTCACCGCCTGTGCCCAGGCAATCAAACGCCTGCAGATCACAAAAGGGATCAAACTGGATTTGATCCCCAAGGCCACCGTGGTGCGTTCCGCCCTCGGCGAAGTGCTCAAGCGCCAGCACGAAGGCTGGACCTATATCAGGATCTGACATAGGGGATAATCCATGATCCCCGCCCAATCAACGCGGGGGCGATCTGGTGGCGAAGATGCAGGTCCGAACGGACAGAAAAAACGCCTAACCTAAATCAGCCAAACAGGCAAGATAGGCCGACATGTCCAGCAATTGGGGATTTTCGTTCAGGTGCTGATAAAAAATATCATTATGAATAAACCTGCGCTCCACTCTGTAAATAATATTCATCCGTTCATTTTCAGTTATGGTTTGTTGTTCCTGGACCCGCCACTACAACCAAAGCTGGATGGTGGCAAATGCCACCGAACAGTCCAGTAGGTTCACTAGAAAATTCCCCTCCACGGGAGCATGCGGAAAAGCAAGATCGGGATGATGGCTTACGCTCTGATTTGGCCTGTCAAGGGAGTTAATATGCTCTTGCCCTGCGGTTAATCCTGACATCTGGCTTGTCAAGATTAACCGCGCTAAGATAGTGGGGCCATTAACAACACCGTCAGGAATACCCCCCATGCTCGCAGGCATCATTTTCATCTGGCTGGTCACGGCCATCGGACTCTGGATTGCCAACATGATCGTACCTGGCATCCACATAAAATCCACCTCCACCCTCCTCAAGGCGGCGCTGGTACTGGGGCTGATTAACGCTTTTATCCGCCCGGTGCTGTGGCTGTTAACCCTGCCGCTGACGGTACTGAGCTTCGGCCTGTTCGCGCTGGTGGTCAACGCCTTCACACTCTGGATTAGCGCCGCCATGGTGCGTGACTTTGAAGTCGACAGCTTTGCCGCGGCTATCCTGGCTGCCATCGTCATGGCCCTGCTGGGGCTGGCCGGATTCATTCTAATGCAGTGGCTGATGATGGGCGATATCCATTGGTACTATTTCGAGCAGTCCTCCCACCATGGCTCCGGTATCATTATCTAATATCTCAGCGCTGAGATATCCCCACGAATATTTTTTAACAGTCAAAAGCTATCGGTCCGCCAATGAACGCGAATATACACCCATAAAGGCAGACGCATTCATGGTTGTATTAATCGTTGCATAAGTATTCGCAGGTGTTTTATACCCTCACCCCAACCCTCTCCCGGAGGGCGAGGGGGTGATGATGCAACTACTTATGCAACGATTAATATTCTGCACCGCAAGCACATCAACATAAAATGTTGGCATTTATTCGCCCACGGGGTGAAGCCAAACAATATTCAAACCACATTTCATAAACCATGCCACAATCGTGCTAGAATCGCGTCCCTATGTACCGGCACCATCTTAAACGCGCAAAACGGCATTATTTTTCCCCGCGCAAACTGCAGCTGCGCATCGCTTTCTGGGGCGGCGCACTGCTGATTGGCATCATCGCCGCCGCCTTCGCCCTGCTGGGTACTTTCAGTGACAAACATTTTTATCAGCTTTATCTCAGTCAACCCTGGATAGCCTACGCCCTGCCGCCATTGGGTCTGTCTCTCATCGCATGGCTGACGCGCAACTTTTTTACCGGTACCGAAGGCAGTGGGATCCCCCAGGCTATCGCGGCGCTGGAAATGTCCCAGCGACACCTACAGGACAAAGTGCTGTCCCTGAAGGTCGCAGGCGGCAAAATCGTTCTCACCAGCCTCGGCCTGCTCTGCGGCGCCTCCATTGGCCGCGAAGGGCCGACAGTACATGTGGCGACCTCGATCATGTATTCTCTGCGCCACATTGTCCTGTTTCGTGGCAAAGACATGACCCGCAGTCTGATCCTCGCCGGAGGCGCTGCGGGTATTGCCGCCGCCTTCAATACGCCATTAGCGGGGATCATGTTCGCTATCGAGGAGATGAGCCATACTTTCGAGAAACGCACCAGCGGCACGCTGATCGTATCCGTGGTTCTGGCCGGGGTCGTGGCGTTGGTCGTCCTCGGCGACTATACCTATTTCGGCAAATCTAACGCGACCCTGCCAGTATCCTCCGCCTGGGTGGCGGTATTGATCTGTGGCATTGGCGGCGGTCTGCTCGGCGGCCTGTTCAGCACGAGCCTGGTTCAGGGTACACGCCGACTCGCGCCGTTGGCCCTGCGCCATCCGGTGAGTCTTGCTTTTGTCTGCGGCCTGCTCATCACGCTGTTCGGCATCAGTAGCGATGGCCAGACCTTTGGTACCGGCTATGGAGCCGCCCGTCATTTGGTCGACGGCGGCGCCCCTTCTCTGACCTTTCCCTTTCTGAAAATGCTGGCGACTATCGCCTCTTATCTCAGTGGGATTCCAGGCGGCATTTTTGCCCCCTCACTTTCTGTCGGTGCCGGGCTGGGCGCCAATCTGGCGCTACTGATGCCCGACTCACCCGCGCCGGCGCTAGTCATGCTGGGTATGGTGGGCTATTTTAGTGGTGTAGTACAAACCCCGATCACCGCCTTCATCATCGTCATGGAAATGAACGCGAACACCTCCATGCTACTACCCCTGATGCTCACCTCGCTCATTGCCAAAGGGGCCTCCCATCTGGTCTGCCCGGTACCGGTTTACGAGGCGCTAGCGCAAACCTATCTGGCAAAAAATAAGGAGTGAGCAATGCTCTGGGTCAAAGCTTTTCATGTCATTTTCATGGTCACCTGGTTCGCCGGGCTGTTCTATCTTCCACGTCTGTTTGTCTATCACGCGGCAGCCGACGATCAGGCCAGTCGCGAACGCTTCAAAATCATGGAGCGCAAGCTCTATTATGGCATTACCACCCCCGGCGGGCTGGCCACTATCCTGTTCGGACTGTGGCTGTTATTCGATTATGACTGGGCCGCCTATAGCCAGAGTGGCTGGCTGCACGCCAAGCTGCTGCTGGTCGGTCTTCTTGTTGTTTACCATTTGCACTGTGGCAAACTGGTACAGGATTTTGCCCGCGATCAGAACCACCACAGCTCTGCATTTTATCGCTGGTATAATGAATTTCCTGTTTTGATTCTCCTGGGCTGCGTTATTCTGGTTATTGTCAAACCCTTTTGAGTTCCGGATAATCCCGGCCACCAACAAACGACTGGTAACAGAGAATAAACATGATCCATCCCACCGCCATTATTGCCCCCGGCGCGCACATCGCCGACGATGTGGAAATCGGTCCTTTTACAATAATTGAAGACGATGTAGAAATCGGTAGCGGCTGCCAGATCAGCAGCAGCGTACGCATCTACGGCGGAACCCGCATGGGCTGCCATAACCAGATCGATCACGGCGCGGTACTCGGCTGCGAACCCCAGGATCTGAGCTTTACACAGGAAAACAGCAAACCGCTGCGCATCGGTGATCACAATCGTTTCCGCGAAGGTGTCAACATCAGTCGCGGTATCAAAACCGACCATGGCACCCTCATCGGCAGCCATAACTACATGATGGCCATGAGCCATGTCGGCCATGACTGTATCGTCGGCGATCACAATATTTTCGCCAACACGGCCTCCCTCTCCGGTCACGTGGAAATGGAAGATCATATTTTTCTTTCCGCCAAAACCGCTATTCACCAGTTCTGCCGCATCGGCGCCTATACAATGATTTCCGGCGTCACCGGCGTCACCCGGGATGTGCCCCCTTATTTGCTGGCCGACGGCCACCGCGCTGACGCCGTAGGTCTGAATATCGTCGGCCTGCGCCGGGCGGGTTTCAGCCCGGCCCAGCGCCAGGCCATTAAACAAGCCTACCGGGTAATCTACCAGCCGGGAATAAAACTGCAGCAGGCTCTGGAAGAACTGAAGGCCTCGAACCCTGGTGACGAAGTTGCCCATATCATTAAATTTATCGAGAGCAATGAACGCGGTATCATTTCCCAGCGTTAACCCTCCCCTCTCCTTCCTCGCGACAAATCTAATTGATAATTGTTTGCATTTAGAATTATCCTTGTTATAGTGCGCACAAATACCAATGACGAGGATGGATAGCAATGCGTAAATGCACACTTACAATAATGATGGCGGCTACACTCAGCCTGCCGACTCTGGCACTGGCTGACACCGATAGCCAACAACGGGAAATCGACGCGCTTAAGGCTCAGAACAAGCTTATTCTGGAACGCCTGGACGCCACTGCCGAAATGCTGGAATCTTCCTCGACAAGAAGAACCGATGCCACCCACAACCATAGTGTGGCAGATGGAGACTCGCTACGTGATCGCGTCTTTGGTGGTCACGGTAGCAAGGGGGCTACCACCCTTGGCGGTTATGGTGAAATGCATTACAACAACCTGAACAACAAAAAACCCGGCGGCAGCGACAAAAAGGAAATGGATTTTCATCGTTTCGTTATGTTCCTGGGGCATGAATTCAGCAACAAAATCCGCTTCTGGTCAGAGCTTGAAGTAGAACATTCCGTGGTCGCAGATACGGCCAATGGTTCCAATGGCGGTGAAGTCGCCATCGAGCAGGCTTTCATGGAGTTCGACCTCAATTCAAATATGTCTGCGCGTGCTGGTATTCTCCTCGTGCCCGTTGGCATACTCAATGAAACCCATGAACCCACCACTTTCTATGGTGTCGAGCGCAATAATGTAGAAAAATATATTATTCCTACCACCTGGAGCGAAGGCGGCGTCAGCCTGACGGGGCACTTTTCCGATAACTTCAGTTATGATCTGGCCGTACATAGTGGCCTGCAAATCACGAGCAGCAACAACTATGCTGTGCGGGGCGGCCGCCAGGAGGTCAGTAATGCCCCTGCCAACAATCTTGCCGCCACCGCAAGAATAAACTGGATCGGTATACCCGGACTGGTGATCGGCGCCGCCATCCAGCAACAAACGGGCATCACCCAGGGTACAGATCCTAACGCCGGGGAGGCCAATCTGATCTCAACACATGCCGTCTGGCAGATCAGCCAGTTCACCCTGCGCGCGCTCTATGCCAGTTGGAGCCTGTCCGGCAGTGGCCCCGCGGCCGTGGGTGCGGATAAACAGAATGGCTGGTATGTCGAACCCTCCTGGAAATTTAATCCAAAATTCGGCATCTTTGCCCGCAGCAGCCGGTGGGATAACCGAGTCAACAGCGGTGCCAATACCCAGTATGATCAGTTCGATGTCGGCTTTAATTACTGGCCGCATGAAGATGTGGTGCTGAAATTCGACTACCAGAATCAATCTGTACCCACCGGTAAAAACAAGTTTGACGGCATTAACCTCGGCGTCGGGTATCAGTTCTAATTCCCGCTCTTTTCCCTGATAATGGCTGGTTTCGTTTTCCTGAAACCGGCTTTTGATTTTATTTATTTATGAAAAAATATATTCCCCTGCTGAGCTTCCTGATTTTTATCACCTGCATCGGCAATACTGCTGCCAGGGGGGTCTATCAAACGCGGGCTGATTTTCTCAGTCAGGCCTTCACCGGAAATGTGCCTAAATCCGGCCTGATCTGGCTCACTGGCAAAATTCGCAAGGCGGCCACGCAAATTCTGCAGCACCAACCCTCCCGCCTGCGCGTGCGCTACTGGGCCAGGGGAATGCGTAGCGCCTGGGTGCTGGAGGAAATTGGCAAGGCGCAACCCATCACCCTCGGCATCGTGATTAACAAAGGCCGAATTGAACGCCTGCGGGTGCTGGCGTTTCGTGAAAGCCGGGGCGATGAAGTACGTCATAACTTCTTTACCCGCCAGTTTAGTCAGGCGGCATTAAAACCGAATCTACAACTCAGCACCCGCATCGATGGCATTTCCGGGGCCACACTCTCAGTACGCGCACTGCAAAAACTTGCCCGCCTGGCCCTATATCTGGATCAGCAACGCCAACCCCGTGACTGAAGTCTATGAGCCGACATAAAAAACCACGCATCAAAAAACTCCGATCCCTGTATATCTGGCACCGCTATATCGGTGTCAGCGCCGCCCTGCTGGTGGTCGTACTCGCCACGACCGGACTGATGCTGAATCATACCGAGAAATTGCAACTGGATTCACACTATGTCAGCAGCCCCTGGTTGCTGGATCAATATGGCATTCACGCCCCGGCAAACGTTCACAGTTATCATTTACAGAATCACTGGCTCAGCCAGTGGGGCGAACATCTGTTTCTGGGGCAAATCGATGTCGGTGAGACACAGGAGAAACTGCGGGGAGGCATGTTTTATGAAAACATGCTGGTCATAGCCCTGGAGAATGAAGTCTGGCTGCTCACCTCTCAGGGTGAACTGATTGAAAAACTCGGCAATAGTGAGGGCCTCCCCACGGGTATCAGCGCCATCGGCATCACTAATGATGGCCAGGTCGCAGTGATGACCGCCCATGGCGTCTACATCGCCAATCGAGATCTGCTCACCTGGCAGGATGCGCCCGAAGCCATCACCGCCTGGGTTGATAACGAAGATCTGCCCGCCCCCCTGCATCAACGCCTGCTGGAAAAATACCGCGGCCACGGTCTATCTCTCGAACGGATCATTCTGGATCTGCATAGTGGGCGCATATTTGGACAATATGGTCTCTATATTATGGATGCCGCCGCTGTCCTGATGCTATTCCTGGCCTTCAGTGGCAGCGGGATCTGGGTCATCCGCCAGATTCGGAACCGCCGGCAACAATAATCACTCACAAAACCAGACTCACAACCCCGTAGCGAGCGGCGGGGAATATAAACTGTAGAGATCATCCAGGATATAAAAAATGCCCGGTCCGGCAGGCTCATCGAGCGGTATAGCTCTGCGCGTAAATCGTGACTCCCTCCTTTACTTTGCTCAAAAACACGTTAAACTTCAAACGCTGGTAAAGATTACAGCGGCTATTTATGTCTGTACAATTTCGATGCCACTTAAATATATCATCTTGTCTATTCGTAAGTAATTCCTGCATCTTTCCACATTTTCCGATTTGGCATATGACGCCTGCAAATACACTATCGTAAATATACTATATTAATTAATTCAGGAGATTACCTATGGCTACAACGACAGGCCGCGTGAAATGGTTCGATGAGAAAAAAGGCTTTGGCTTTATTGAAAGACAGGACGGCAATGACGTTTTCGTCCATTTTAGAGCGATATCCAACCCCGGCTTCAAAACACTGGCGGAAGGTCAGGAAGTGGAATTCGAAGTTGAGCAGGGTCAAAAAGGACCGCAGGCTGTTAACGTTACGGTTCTTTAACCCGGCTGAGGCTGCCTGCGTTTCTTCAGTCACCTCCAGAACAAACGTCACAGCAGGGACGCCGGGTAACTGGCGTCCCACTCCTGGCCCGGATGAGCCGGATAAATAGTCTGAAAACTGGGGTATCCCACGAATATTTTTTAAAAGCCAGACACTTATCTGTCCGCCAATGAACGCGAATAGACGCCAATAAAGGCGACAGCATTGATTGGCGTATTCTGTGCCGCAGGCACATCAACATAAAATATTCGCGTCTATTCGCGTTCATTGGCGGATATTTCTTTTATCGACTTAATTTTAAACATTATTTTGTGGGGATACCTCAGGTCTGAAAATAATTTCCTGATTTATCGGCTGACTCCGATCATCCCGCAACAAAACTCGCACCCAGGATCATGCCAGAAGAAACCCCGAAACTTCCCATCGTCATGTGCTTCTCCGGCCTGGACAGCACCGGTGGTGCCGGTATCCAGGCAGACATCGAAGCCATTATCAGCATGGGCAGTCATCCCGCCCCGATTATCACCGCGCTCACCGTGCAGGACAGCGTAAGCCTGTCACGCTACCAGGCCACTGACAGCATCATCATCGAACAGGCCCGTGCCGTACTGGAAGACATGCCGGTTAGCGCTATCAAAATCGGCATGCTCGGCAGTATCGAGCACATGGAAAACATTCATAGCCTGTTGATTGATTATCCGGATATCCCGGTCATTCTTGATCCGGTACTGCATGCAGGCGGGGGGGGCGAAATGATGGAAGAGGACGGCGAAGACGCACTTTGCAAGCTGCTGTTGCCACTGACCAATATTCTCACACCCAATACCGAGGAGGCGCGGCGGCTGGCTCCCGCCGCCGACAACCTGGACGCCTGCGCGCAGGAGATCATGGATTATGGCTGCGAGATGGTGCTGATCACCGGCGCCGACGAAGCCTCGCCTAATGTCGAAAATCGACTTTACAGCGGCAACCGTCTGCAAGAGGTGTTTTCCTGGGAACGTCTGCCCCATCGCTATCACGGTTCCGGATGCACCCTCAGCGCCTGTCTGGCCGCGCTGCTCGCCCACGGCCTCGAACCTTTTTCCGCCATTAATGAAGCCCAGGAATATACCTGGGAAAGTCTAAAACACGGCTGGCGGCCCGGCATGGGACAATATCTACCCAACCGCCTGTTCTGGGCGCGGGAAGAAGCCGAAGACCATCTCGATCCCGAATGATCAAACCCCTGCGCGGCCTGTATGTCATCACTGATCGCGGTCTCATGGGTAACGATCTGCTGGCCCGGGCCGAACAGGCCATCGCCGGTGGCGCACGCCTGCTCCAGTACCGGGACAAAAGTACGGACACCCGTCGACAAGCGCGGGAAGCCACCGCCCTGGCGCAACTCTGTAAACAGCATGATGTGTGCTTTATTATTAACGATGATCCGCTGCTGGCTTTGAAAGCCGGTGCCGATGGCATTCATCTTGGCCAGCACGACGGCGACATCGCTACCATCCGGCAATCCTTTGGCGGGGATAAAATCATCGGCATCACCTGCCATGACAGTTTGGAAAAGGCCCTGGCGGCAGAAAAAGCCGGTGCCGACTACGTTGCCTTTGGACGCTTTTTCCCCTCGCAGACCAAGCCCGATGCACCGCCCGCCGACATTGATATTCTGCAACAGGCCAGACGCCAGCTCGCCATTCCTATCGTTGCCATCGGTGGCGTCACGCCTGAAAACGGCGGTGCGTTGCTCGAAGCCGGCGCCGACATGCTGGCCGTGATACATGGTATATTTGGCGCAGCGGATATCAGGCAGGCAGCAGCAACATTTGCGCGTATGTTTGATGAAAGCCCGTTATTTAACGCAGAGTACGCAAAGGCGCGGAGACGCAGAGTTCTTATTCATTCGAGCAAATGAATACATAATCATATCTGCCTTTTTTGCCTGCTTTATTATCTGCACAGTACAAACATTAAATTCACTTTGCGTCTCCGCGCCTTTGCGTACTCTGCGTTATTATTTTGCCCTATAACAAATGACACACAAATTCAGGACTACAGCATGACCCGTTCCCATGATCTTTTTATTGAAGCCCAGAAACATATCCCCGGCGGGGTTAACTCTCCCGTGCGCGCCTTTAAAAGTGTCGGTGGTGATCCCGTTTTTTTCAAACGCGCCAAAGGCGCGTATGTCTATGATGAAGATGGTCGGCAATACATTGATTATGTCGGTTCCTGGGGGCCGATGATCCTCGGCCATGCGCATGACGAGGTGCTGGCGGCCGTGGCCGAAACCATGCAGAACGGTCTGAGTTTTGGTGCGCCTACCGAACTGGAAACCCGCATGGCGGAAAAAGTCTGTGAACTGATGCCCTCGATTGAACTGGTGCGCATGGTCAGTTCCGGCACCGAGGCCACCATGAGTGCTCTGCGTCTGGCGCGCGGCTATACCGGGCGCGATAAAATCGTTAAATTCGAAGGTTGTTACCACGGCCATTCTGACTCTCTGCTGGTAAAAGCCGGCTCCGGTGCCCTGACCCTGGGCGTGCCCACCTCCCCCGGCGTGCCCGCTTCACTGGCCGAGCACACCCTGACCCTCCCCTATAATGACAGCGAGCAAGTGAATCAATTGTTTGCTGAAAGGGGCGATCAGATCGCCTGCATCATCGTCGAACCTGTGGCGGGTAACATGAACTGCGTACCGCCGCTGCCGGGCTTTCTCGAAACCCTGCGCCAGGTCTGCGATGAACATGGCAGCGTGCTGATTCTGGATGAAGTCATGACCGGCTTTCGCGTGTCCCTCGGTGGGGCTCAGGGACATTATGCCATTACCCCTGATCTCACCACCCTGGGCAAGGTGATCGGCGGCGGCATGCCGGTGGGCGCCTTTGGCGGCAAACGTGAAATTATGCAACACATCGCGCCGCTGGGTCCGGTCTATCAGGCGGGCACTCTGTCCGGCAACCCGGTGGCCATGGCTGCGGGGCTGAAAAATCTGGAGCTGATTTCAAAACCCGGCTTTTTCGATGCCCTGACGGAAAAAACCCGCCAGCTGGCCGAAGGCTTGCGCGAACGCGCGCAGCGTTGCGGCATTCCCCTGGCTACCAATCAAGTGGGGGCCATGTTCGGCTTTTTCTTTACCGAGGAGAGTCATGTCAGTCTCTTTGATCAGGTCTGCGCCTGCGATGCCGGGCGTTTCAAAACCTTCTATCACGGCATGCTGGAACAGGGTGTTTATATGGCGCCATCGTCCTATGAAACAGGTTTTGTTTCCAGCGCGCATAGCGATGAGGATCTGGCGCGCACCCTGCAAGCCGCTGAAGCCGTATTCAAAACGCTTTAATCATTCGCGGTTTGCTAAAAAAACCGGCGAGGCTGAAGTGACATGTTTGCAGACAGTCTGAATCAGCTTCTGAGCTGGTTGCAACACCACCCCCTGCTGGCGCTGCTGTTTGTTTTTTGGGTGGCCTTTTCCGAATCGTTGCTCATCATCGGGCTGATCCTGCCCGGTGCTGCGTTTATGGTTGGCTTCGGTGCGTTGATCGCACTGGGTGCATTACCCGCCGGTCCAGCCATACTGGTAGCCATTTTGGGTGCTATCACCGGTGACAGTCTCAGTTACTGGCTGGGCGGGCATTACAAACAGACGCTAAAAACTCGCTGGCCGTTCTCTGCGTATCCCGGCCTCATAGAACGGGGGGAAGGCTTTTTTCATCGTCACGGGGGCAAAAGCGTCATGCTGGGCCGTTTTATTGGCCCCCTGCGGCCTATAGTACCCGCCATTGCGGGCATGCTGGGCATGCCCCCCTCCCGTTTTCTTCTGGTCAATATTGTGTCAGCCTGCCTCTGGGCGCCCCTGTATCTGCTGCCCGGTTACCTGTTCGGCCTGTCCGTCAACCTCGCGTCTGAATTTGCCGGTCGCTTCCTGCTCCTGCTTGCCCTTGTGGCGGGCGTGATCTGGTTTGTCATTTTTATTCTACGGCAGCTTTTTCTGTGGCTGGTGCCCTACACCGACCGGCTGTTCTATCGCCTGTTACTCTGGAGCCGACGACATCCGTTCGCGGGTGAAATACCGGCCGCCATCGTCAATCCTGATCACCGCGAAATCCGTGGACTCAGTCTGCTCGCCCTGTTGCTGGTCGCCAGTAGCGGCCTGCTTGTTTTTATCTATAAAGCTGTTCATGTGCCGCTGTTCAGCAACATCGGCCTGCTTATCCAGAATGCCGTACTTGAGCTGCACAACCCGCCTTTTGAGATAGCCATGTCGGCGCTGGCGAGACTGGCTGAGCCCACCCCCGCACTCTTGTCGGCCGGCCTCACCCTGCTCTGGTTATTACTGAATGAACACCGTAAACATAAGCTGATAATCGGGCATCTTTTGGCTGCGCCCGTTTTCCCCCTGCTGCTGATGCTGTTACCCATCGGCCCCGCCCGACTGTTTTCGCCGACCGCCATTCTGGCACTGTCACTGTATGGTTTTTTGCTGATCGCACTGGCCCGGGATATCCCCGCCCGCTGGCATATGCGCTTTTATGCCAGCGGCGCATCCCTAATCATGCTATTGATGTTTGCCCGTTTCTATCTCGGACAAATAACACTGTTTCAGCTGTTTACGGAACTGTCACTGAGTGTCATCTGGATTTCGGCACTGGGGATTGCCTATCGCCGCCACGCCCTGACGCACAAACTTGATCATCCCCCCTATAAATTGCTATTCACACTGTTGCTTGTTCTCGGCCTTTATTCTGTTATCCACCGGCCACCGTCAACGCCTCAGCCTGTAGTGGCAAAACACTATGTGCAAATGAAAAAAGAGGACTGGCTCAGGCACGGCTGGCAAACACTGGACAGTTACCGCCACGATCTACGTGATGAACTTCGCTTTCCCATGAACCTGCAATGGGCAGATTCGCTTGCTCACATTAAAGAACAGTTAGGCAGGCAGGGCTGGCAGTCAGTAAAAAGAAAACCGGGCCGCTATCTTAACTGGCTGAAAGGTGACGCGCCCGTCACTCAGTTACCGATACCGCCTCATGTGCATGAAGGCCGCTATGAAACCCTGGCCATGGTGAAATATATCGCTGAAAAGCGTATTCTGATCATTCGTCTGTGGCCGACCACCATTCAGATCAGGAGTGTACGGAATAACGATACACCACTATGGCTCGGCAGCATTTCCTGGCTTGAGCCGGTCACGTATTTCGGGATTCGTTATCTGCGGACCGAACGGGACTTCAATCTGTTCCCACAACTGGCCATGCTACGGGCACACTACCATAGCACCATCAAACACCGGGCGAAGAGCACTGGCGGCTGGGATGGTGCCGTATTACTGTTATCCGAGGACTAAAACTGCTCAGACAACGCCGCTGGTTTCCTGCGCGATAATGCTTTCACTGGCATGGCTGACCTCGATACGATTACGGCCAAGACGCTTGGCCGTGTAAAGCGCATCATCAGCACGCTGGATAAAACTGCTGGCCGATTCACCGGGAATAAACAGCGCTAGCCCAGCCGAGAACGTTGGTGCCTGTACCTTGCTGCCATTGTAGCCGCAGAACTGATTGGCCGCCTGACGGCGCACCTTGTGCAGCGCGGCCATGGCGCCCTGTTCATCGGTATTCGGTAGCACTACGGCAAACTCCTCGCCACCATAACGCGCCACCATGTCATGATGGCGAAAAGTGGTAAGAATATCCTCGGCATAGCAGCACAGCACCGCATCACCCACCGCATGACCATATTTGTCATTAATCGTTTTGAAATAATCCAGATCGATGATCACCAGCGCCAGATCGGCGCCGTAGCGTTTGGTGCGGCTCATTTCATCGTCCAGTCGGCGCAGGAAAGCACGCCGGTTGGGCAGTTCCGTCAGCTCGTCGGTCATGCTCAGTAAACGCACTCTCGCCAGCTCATCACTAAGCTTGCGGCTGTCCACTTCGATCATCTTCAGATAATCCTTGGTCTCCGCAAGTTTCTCCGCCATTGAATCGTGCGACTCACTGAGTGAATCGATGTCTTCAATCAGGCATTGACGCAAAACATCAATTTCACTGATAGATTCGGCTTCATCCAGCCCCTGGCGAACCACATGCAACATATCACCGAACTGCTGATTCTGTTCGATAGTTTCATTGATATGCTTGCTCAGCATCGACTGAACTTTTTCCGTGTCCCGGTACTGGCTGCTGAGATACTGACGATAAGTTGAGGTTAATCGCTCTTCGGTATCCCGGCCTTCATCCGGCAACAGATCGTCGATCATGCCTTCAAGGGCTCTTTTCTGCGCCCGCACCGAATCAGGTTTAGCACTAAAATCAGATTCCGGCTCCAGTGCCGTTGTTTGCGCACTGCTGACTAAATCACTGCCCGCGACTTCGTCGCTGGTATAATAACTTAACACTGGCTCCAGTGTATTTTTCAGCACGGATTCATCCAGCATATCCAGGCGCGCCAGGTGCATGCTAAACATATTCATATGCTTGCGCAGCCCCTTTATCGTCGTCGTCGCCAGTGGCAACTGTAACTGTTTGTAGATCAACTTGGCATGGATATGCATGGATGAACCCGGCTTGAGATGCCGGATATAACCCGCAAGAAAAAGCCGAAGCCAGTAACGATAAAGTTGCTCGCGCTCGTCAAAGTCCTGTTCGTTTTCCCGCAGAATGCGTTCAAGCTGTGAATAAAGGACAGAACCCGAACCGGTGCCTTTCAATTCATCCAGCAGTCCTAACAGGGACTGAGCCTGCATGGACAGCGCCGACCCGGAAGGTACTGCGTCCGGTCCTGCCAATAAGTCTTCCGATGGCTTCAGCCCGTTTTTATCAGATTGCACACTTCCCCCCCCTTGCAACCCTGGTTATGACTCTTTTTCAGGATCTGATTTTTCGACTACAAATAGTTCAGTCATGAACTGCTCAAGCAAAAGAAAATTTGAATTGTTCCAGCTTGCCTATGCCCGGCCTCTGCAAGCACTGTCATGAGTGAACAATACTTCAATGCTTAATAGCTTACCATTGCCCCTCAATAATATCCTGCAAAAACGACAGATTTTGTATAAATATTCAACAAATCAATATGCACAAAAATTAATATTTTTTTATAACAATGCGTTACGAGGATGTAGTTATAGAGTGATTTAAGAACACCGTCCAAGGGGGTATTACCTTCGATATAGGTCAAAGGTTCCTGGTTATAGATAAAATGATGCCAATACAGAAAAAATGCAGCAAAAACACAAATAGCTTGTCTTAAGAGATCAAAGATCTCTGTTACAAACCAGGTAGACCTGTTCAAAAAATTCTGTGCTGACGAAAGGTGGTAAAGAAACAATGACCAGTATTACTCCTCCCGCTGACGATGTCGGCGTGCAGTCTCTGCGCCAGAGCAACAGAGCCGACACAAATATTAAACCCGCATCCAGGCTTGCTACAACGCGCGCCATCCATCAGTCAGCGGGCATGCCTGTAAACAGTAGCCCGCATATCGACAGACGCCGACGCGCTGATCGTCGCCACGAAGATCGCCGTCGGCGCAAACAGAAAGTGTTACTTGATACTCGCAGCTATCATGATCGTAGAACCGCTGAACGTCGAAGTTTTACAAAGAAACGAACACTGCCACATACACGGGGAATCAACATTAAGATCTAATCTCTCTAAATAGCTGTTCCAAAATACCCGATCACTTGTAAATTTCCACGTTCGTGGTGAGTCCTTCGACAAGGCTCTCCTGAGCGAAGCCGAAGGGCTTCCTTCGACAAGCTTCCTTCGACAAGCTCAGGACGAACGGCCATTCCTGGAGCTGAGGTATCCCCACGAAAATTTTTCTCGTTCCCACGCTCCGGCGTGGGAACCAGTAAACGGCCATTCCTGGAGTGTACTGGTATTTGGAACAGCTATTTAGCCTGGAACCTTTCGCGTGAACACAAAAAAACTTAACATAAAAACCGCCGCTAACCTGGCTGCCCGTCAATACGCGGCCTGATCAATATGGGCACATAAAGCAGAACAAATAAAAGAAAGGCCACGCACCACAAACCGCCGGAGAAGAGTACACTTTTCAGGTACCAGTCAGGCAACAACAGCGGCACCAGCACCCGAAACAGGGGGACCAGGCTGACCAGCACAAAAACCCAGAACAGTGGGCGGCTGGCGGCAATCTCCCGGCCAGTGTGCCCCAGTGCCACCCGCGCCATCATCCCCATCGTAATCAGGCCAATGCCACCTGTGGTCAGCGCATGCACGGCAAATTCACGTTGAACCAATGCCACGGGGACGAGGGCCAGTAACAGCAGACCAATGACCAGCCATAGATAACCCAATTGCAGAATCCAGACCATGGGAACGGACCAGATCTTTTTGTCGTACCAGCCATAAAGTCTGATTCCATGCACAATAGCCGCAAACAGCGCCACCGGTGTAAGAATAATCGAGTTGGGCAGAATGGGGGCAAGCAAGGCGACGGCCGCCATGCTGTAGGGCGCCAGTTTTTCTATCAGTGGCCAGCTTTGCGCCTGTAAACCCATCACGCCACGCTCACTGAAAAAGGGAATCACACGTCCGCCCATCACCATGATCAGGGTGACAATCAGATACAGCATCAGATTGATACCGATGTCTGCGGTATGTTTAGTGAAGCCGAGGTATTGCAGATGCGTTAACAGATTGGCGCCAGCCATCAGCAACAGCAGGATAGAAAAAATGTAATTGGCTTTTTGTGCTTTTGCCAGCACCGGGATTGCGATGCTCACGGCCACCGCAGGTAGAAAACTGAGATCAACCAGGGCAATCAACCACCCGGGCAATTGAAATACAGCCAGCGGCGCCAGACGTCCCAGTAACCAGAGCAACGCTAACAACGCCAGCGGTGTATGCCGCAGGGTCTGAATGCCCGTCCAGGTTCGAACCGCCGCTAAAAGAAAGCCGGTGGCAACCGCAGTAACAAATCCAAACAGCATTTCATGTGAATGCCAGTAAACGCCAGGATAATAAGTGCTCGCGGTTGTCACACCAGTGAGTACGATTAACCAGAAGAAAATCAGCAGCAGGCCGCCCAGACTCGCAGCCAGAAAAAATGGGCGAAATCCCAAAGCAAACAGGGCAAAACCTTTAATGGTGGGGGGTGTTACAGGCTCTTCTATTTTCATATTAGTACTTTATTTTATTACCAGTTTATGACCTACACAGAATACCCTACTATAAAACTCAGGGAAACAACATTGTTCAACATCAAGTGCGAATAGTGACAAGCCCTCTACAAACAGGATTTCATTCGAATACTGAGGTATTCCCACGAATATTTTCTAAAGGTCAAAAGCTTATCGGTCCGCCAATGAACGCGAATAGACGCTAATAAAGGCAAAAGCATTGATTATGGTATTCTGCATCGCAGGCACATCAACATAAAATAGTGGCGTTTATTCGCGTTCATTGACGGATATTTCTTTTAACCTGGAAACCTCTGGCTTGTGGGTGTTTGTTTTCTGTTTAGAGGACAACTGAGGATGTAGTTTCGCGACGATGCGGGGCGGGAACGGATTGAGAGCATGATGATCGTTTTGCATTTCTTTTACATAATGCCGTTGGATGTTCTGCATTCGTTCAGCCATATCGGATTGCACGCCGGAATAAAATGACCCTGAAATCGCATGCCACCGGTTATTCTCGACCACACGATAGAGATCGGCTATGCCATTGCGATACCCATAATACTGATAATAAACGCGCATGCCTTCTTCATCCGCAATGATCTCCTGATTCTGACTGAATGTCATTGCGGTCAGTAAACCGGTATCATGGAAGACCTTCTCAACGGTATCACTATACGCGGTACCGAACAGCATGCTCAACATCAGGCTGGCCACGACACCCTTGCCAAGCCCCTTCAGGGGATGACGATATTTGATATGAGCGATTTCATGCGCCAGCAACATCATCAGCGCATTTTCATGGGGTAGTTTTTCCAGCATTCCCCGTGAAACAAAGATGTGCCCCCCCACCGTCGAGAAAGCGTTGACGTCAGGCGAGTCAACATAATGCACCGTGACCCGCATGCCGGCAGGAAGTTTCTGCGCGGCAAGCAGC
Organism: uncultured Thiohalophilus sp.; assembly: GCA_964596835.1. GTDB lineage: Bacteria > Pseudomonadota > Gammaproteobacteria > UBA6429 > Thiohalophilaceae > JAADGZ01. The sequence goes on from CAZQVV010000010.1 coordinate 33,462, forward strand.
TTATTGACCAGACTCTGCAAATACTGATCCATCACCCTGTCGCGGGGCAAGGCGCGGGTATACGGATGCGAAAGGTTTTGCTCCATTTCAAACGGCACCAGGGTAGCCAGTTCATCAATCGAAACAAACACCAGCATTCCCAACCCCACCACAACCACGACAATGCCAATGGACAGCGTTAGAAACTTGCGAATATGCACAAAAGAGGACACCGATTCCCTGACAGCATAATCCGGTAATTTTTGTAGTTTTTCCATTATTTTATAGCTGACAGGATTAGCGGCTGTTCGTCCATAAAGGTTTGCATTAAACGCAGAGGCGCCAAAACACCAAAATTATAGGATCTTGATTAATAATTTTTTTCTTTGCGCCTCTGGGTTAATAATCCATATTAATAGCCGGGTGCTGGCCAGTAAGCATAGCCTGAATAGCGGTGAATGAAAGTGCTAAAATACCGTTTTTAGTCAGTCACTTAGATCTGTTCCAGGGCTTCACTATCCTGAAGCCATTTTTCCTCTAACATATCAAGTTGTTGCTGTAACTGCCCCTGCTTTTTTAGCATTTCAAGCAAACGGGGTTTATTCTCGGGACTATAGATGGTCTCATCCTGCAAGACTTCACCCACCTCCCCCAGTTCTCCTGTCGCCTTAGCAAGTCGTTTTTCCAGTTTTTTCAATTCATTGCGTAGCGGTGCCTGTATCCGGCGCCGGTCTGCCGCCTGCTGGCGCCTGCGCTTGGGGGTCGCGGTATTTTCGCCCACTGCCCGAGACTCTCGTCCCCGTTCCAGCAGCCAGTGCCGATAGTCCTCCAAATCGCCATTGAATTCTTCGACCCTCTCCTGATCCACCAGGCAGAAACGATCGGCCACCATATTCAGCAGAAAACGATCATGCGACACCACACATACCGCCCCCTCAAATGACTGCAAAGCTTCGACCAGGGCATGGCGCATGGCCAGATCCAGATGATTGGTGGGCTCATCCAGTAACAGTAGGTTCGGCTTCTGATACACCACCATGGCCAACACCAGGCGCGCCTTCTCGCCACCCGAAAAAGGCGCCACCGGCTCGTCTACCCGCTCCCCCTGAAAACCGAAACCGCCGAGGAAGTTGCGTAGTTCCTGTTCACGCGCCTTGTTATCCAGGCGCTGAAAATGTAGTAACGGGGAGGCCTGCGCATCCAGCTGCTCCAACTGGTGCTGGGCAAAATAGGCAATCTTTAGCGAGTTCGCCTCACGTCGTTCTCCCTCCCAGAGCGGGAGTTCTCCCGCCAGCAACTTTATCAGCGTCGATTTACCTGCACCATTGCGCCCCAACAGCCCCAGCCGTTCACCGGGCGCAATATGTAGCCGAATCCCTGACAATAACGGTGACTGCTGATCCGGCTCACCGTAGCCAGTGGCCACCTTATCCAGTTCCAGCAATACCGGTGCATGAGTTTGTTCGGCCGAAAAGCGAAAATGAAACGGCGAGTCCACCTGGGCGACGCTGATATCCGCCATCCGCTCCAGAGCCTTGAGCCGGCTTTGGGCCTGCCGCGCCTTAGTTGCCTTGGCTCGAAAACGTTCAACAAAACGCTCTATCTGCACCCGTTCACGTTGCTGCTTATTAAATTGAGCCTGCTGCTGCGCCAGACGCTGTGCCCGCGCCTGCTCGAAGTCGCTGTAATTACCCCGGTAGAGAGTCAACTGCTGATGTTCGATATGCGCAATGCGGTTGCAGATTTTGTCGAGAAAATCCCGATCATGGGAAATCAGCAGCAAAGTACCGGCATAGGATGTCAGCCAGTCTTCCAGCCAGAGTACCGCATCCAGATCCAGATGGTTGGTCGGCTCATCGAGCAGCAAAATATCCGAGCGGCACATCAGCGCCTGCGCCAGGTTTAAACGCATACGCCAGCCACCGGAGAACCGGCTCACCGGCAAACTCTGTTTTTGCTCTGAAAATCCCAGACCATTCAGAAGCACGGCTGCCCGGCTGCGCGCCCGATACCCATCCATCGCCTCCAGTTCGCCGTGCAACTGTGCTTCCAGCGTTCCATCCCCCTGCTGCTGCGCCTGTTGCAATTGCGCCTCAATGCGGCGTAGAGGCACATCACCATCGATGGCATACTCAATCGCGCTCGTCTCCTGTGCCGGAGTTTCCTGCGCGACATGGGCAATCACCGCTTGTGGGGGCAGACTGACTTCTCCGCTGTCAGCCTGTAACTCCCCCAGAATCAGGGCAAACAGGCTGGACTTGCCTACGCCATTACCACCCGTGATCCCGGCTTTCTCACCGGAGTGAATACTTACTGTTAGATTACGCAGCAACTCACGAGGGCCGCGCCAGAGACTGATTCCATTAAAATGTAACATCCCCGCATTTTATCCTAATTCTGGGTGTCTGTCGGAATTCTGAGCATTATTCAATGAGCACACCGGTGGCATCCAGCTTGACAAACAAACTCCAATACATTAAGTTAATAAACGTTCACTTAGTTAACAAAAGGAGCTGCCCATGAACACCCATCAGGCTGAACTCGATACCCGGGGTTTAAACTGCCCCCTGCCCATCCTCCGGGCTAAAAAATCCCTGTCACAATTAACAACCGGTGAAATTCTACAAATCCGCGCCACTGATCCTGGCTCGGTCAAGGATTTCGAAGCCTTCTGCAAACAAACCGGCAATGAACTGCTTTCATCCTCAGAGGTGGGGGGTGAATTCATTTTTCTGCTGAAAAAACAGTAAAGGAGAAAATGACCACATGGCCAAACGTCTGAAAGCGGCTGAACGCCGTGCATCTATTCTTGCGGTGGCCAAGGTGCTGTTTGCCGACAAGGGCTACCACGGGGTGGCGGTAGATGAAATCGCCCGCCGCCTCGGGGTCAGCCCAGCGGTGCTCTACCACCATTTTCCTTCCAAGGAGGCGCTCTATGGTGAGGTTCTTGATAGCCTTGCCGCACAGCGGGAAAGCTACGTCGATGCCGCGCTCCAAAGTCCTGATGACTTCGGCAGTGTTCTGTTACGCATGACTCTGGTCTTCGCCAGTAGCGTAGCCCGTGACCCGGATTATCTTAAAATGGAAATGCTGAGTACGCTGGAAGGCGCCCAGGTTGCCCGGCAGTTTTTCGAAAGCCACTGGAAATCCTTTAGCGACTATATCGAATACAGCATGCGGGAGCTCAGCCAGCAAAATGCAGTCAGTCAGATCAATCCGCGCACTGCCGGACTCATGTTTCAAGGCATGGTGCGTGAAGCTCTGTATGCCAAGTGCATACTCCATTCCAGCCGTTATCAGAGCACCCCTTTGCCGGATCTGATCACACAGCTGGTCGGCCTGTTTTTGAATGCTATCCAGTATAAGGAATAAAGCCGTAGCGAATAAACGACCCCGCCGCAAGCGGCGGGGAATGACACCCAAAGAGGTTAACTTGTTTAACTGTGATGCAGTTGACGTTTTTTGGCTACACAATATCACCGCCTGTACCGATACTTAGAACGTAATCAAACTTCAGGGCAAACCCGGCGAAAGCCGGGGACGCAAAGCTACCGATCTAAGGGTTTATCAGCCTATGACTGCGGAGCTGCCGGAACCGCCTCCCCGCTGTTCCGATATGTTCCCCTCGCGTCCATCGCCCTGACTCACTCTACGTATCTTTACGGCAGGCCAGGCATGAACACACAGTCCAAAGTGGTTTCCCTCGATTCACACCCCGATCATGGCGGTATCAACAGCCGGGTCAAGGCACAGAAACTCCTGGAAGGCTTTAAGAGTCAGAGCACCCAGTATGCCCGGACGCTGATGCAGCAGATGTTCGACAGCGCCGATGACCGCCTGTTTGAAATGGCGGAAAAGGCCGATAACAACACCGATCAGTCCGTGTACTTTGACTCCATGCGCATCGTGCGTCTGAAACGCAAAGAGATTGAGTCTGATTACCGTAAAAATATTGAAAACCTGTTCTCTGATTTCTGGGCGCCCAAATCCGCCCGTCATGAAACAAGCCCGGACAACAGTGATCTTTCCTGTGACAACCTGTCACTTATGGAAGATGTGGATCTGGAAGAATCACTGGCCATCAGCACCCTGACCAGTAAAATTCGCGCTAACTATGCGCAGGATATTCACGCCATTGAACAGCGTTTGAAACAAATTGCAGCCGGTATCGAGATCAGCCCACAAACCAATCCACTGGATCCTGAAAACCTGTGTACGGCTTTCCGGGATGCAACGGAAACATTGGACACTGAAATCAAGATCAAACTGATCATCTACAAACTTTTCGATCAGCACATCAATGAAACCATTGGCCAACTTTATCAGGGCATCAACAGCGCCTTTATAGACGCGGGTATTATGCCAAAAATCAGGATCCGCATGCCACAGCCTCCCGCCACAGGCAGTTTTAGTGCCCACTCTGCAACACAAGACAGGCAGCCCATTGCCACAGATGATTTTGTGAACTCAACCGAAGCGTTTGCTGCTAACGCAGCCACGGGCGGGGCTGAGGTTCTGGTTTCTCTGCAACAGTTATTGGCACAAACGGGGATCCCCAATCCGGCAAGCGGCAGTATGCAAACGGGCATGGGTGAAAACGTTAACGTGGGCGGTTTTAGCGGTGATTCTTCTGCGGCAGGCTTTCTCACTGGCTCAACCGAACAGCTTCTCCATGCACTGAACCATATTCAATCCCGCGCCACGATGGCCTTGTCTGAGGACGGCACACCCCGGCAAATCAGTTCACACATCAAGACCATGCTGGTTAACCAGGTTGCCGAAGTGGCCGGGCAGCCGGTCAATCTCAACTCGGTTGACAACGGCATCATCGATGTCGTATCTATGCTGTTTGAATTTATTCTGGATGATGACAACCTGCCTGCTGCGGCAAAAGCTGAAATCGCACGCCTGCAAATTCCTATGCTGAAAGTCGCCATTATCGACAAAGAATTTTTCAGCACCCAGGGACACCCGGCCCGCGTCCTGCTGAATACTCTGGCCAAGGCCGGTATCGGTCTGGATGAGAGTGCAGAAAAGGAAAACAATCCGCTCATTATGCAAATCGAACATGCGGTTGAAAAAGTACTCGCTGAATTCGAGAATGACGTCAATATCTTTGCCACTGTACTGCAGGAATTCAATATCTTCATGGATGAACGGCATGAACGTGAAAACTCTGCGCAAGAATCCGCACTCGCTGTTTTTCAACGCAAGGAAGAGGTTGCACTGGCACAGGCCTGGGTAAAGGAAACGCTGGAAGAAATACTGTCCAACAAGCAGCTACCCGAGCAGATTGAAAAAATCATCCAGGGACCCTGGCGTGAGGTCATGCTGCACACCTGGCTGAACGAGGGTGAAAATTCTACCCTGTGGAAAAACCAGCTACGTTTTATTGATGTCCTGGCCTGGTCCGTCGAACCCAAAAAAATCTCGCTGGATAAAAAGAAACTGGGCAATATCATCAAGCAACTGATTCAAACCCTGCGTGAAGGGCTGGCTGATATCAATTATCCGGAAGACAAGACGGATAAACTCTTCAACGCCCTCGAAGCCTGGCACCTTGCCAGTGTCCGCGGCCTGCTGCATCAGAACCCTGTAGATGAAACAGAACAGGATGTCGCCATGGCCAGTCTTCACCAGCAAAATCCCGCAACCTCCTTCTTCCTGTTTGATGATACAAAATCCGGGGGATCAAAAATTGGCAGCGATCCTATTGAACGACTGTCGGAGATCGAACAGGATCTTGAGGTACTTGAGAATACCGATATCAGTACGACTATCGCCAGTATGACAGAACATGCTGAAAATAATGAACCTTCATCGATCGATCAGACCATCGCTGATATGGAAGAACAGGTCGCGTCTCTTTCTGAACTGGAAACCCTGCTTAATGAGGTGATGGAAGACAGTGAAAATGAAGATCGGGAAATCATGGAAAACATTGTACTCAGCAGTTGGGAAGAACCCGACACTGCGGACGATTATCCGGAGGATGAATATCTGGACATTGCCCGCCACATGGATGCCGGCAAGTGGGTTGAATTTTTTGATGAGAATGGCAATGCCCAACGCGCCAAGCTGGCCTGGAAGAGTGATCTTCTCGGGGAGTACACCTTCCTCAACTGGAAGTTCGACGTCGTCGCCGACAAAACCCTGTTCGGCCTGGCCGCCGATCTGCGTTGCGGCCGGGCAAAAGTTATTGACGACATTCCCATTCTCGATCGGGCTCTGACTGCCGTCCTGTCCGGCATTAAACGCAGCGCCTGATGAAATAGCGGGTTGTTGTATACACGCTTTACCATCCTCCTCCTTCAGTAATATAAATCCTCGAACGACAGACTTCAGGCTGCCTGATTAAGCTATCCGTCTGATATCTATCATAAAATTTCTCCCTTCTTAAAGTGCGATCTAAATTTAAAGTATTTTAAACCCCCGCCGCTACTTAACGTGCATTTCTTAATACCGCCTAAAAATTAAGGACAAAATCATGTTCAATAAAGAAACTCGCACCAGATTCTCCGGCCTTAGCCGAATGATATTCTCCGCCTTACTTCTCGTCCTTGCCCTGGGTTCCGTTGCCTGTAGCAGTAGTAGCGGCAGTGGCACCAGCTCATCCGTAACCGGCGTAACCGGCAGCGCCCAGTAGAGATCCTCAATAAGGAGTTACCTTAATGAAAAAACATGTCACTCGATATATTTATTCTCTTTGTTCCCTGCTGTTGCTTCTGGGTATCGCTAATCCTGCCTGGTCTTTGGTTGTCGGTGAAACATATACCATCAGCATTGAAAAAATCAACAGCAATGGCAACCTAACGAGCGGTGCCACCTCGCTCGGCATTTCAACAACCGCTACTGCCGACAGTAGTGGAAAACTGGCCTTCACCTTCAGTAACGGCATCCCGGACAACAGCAGTTGTAACTTTATGGTCATAACGCTGACCAACAGCAGCGCCGCCGTTGTGCGCAAAAGCGTGGTTCCCTGTCCCGATCCGGGTACGGCACTTCCCATAGGCGTGTCCGGCGTTACCAACCAACAGGCCGATGCCCTGATCACGGCTTTTGCTTCAGCAGGCTCGGACGATCCTGTTCTGGCTGTGTTTGCTTTCACTATTGTCCGTTCTGATGGTATCCAGGCATCTGAATTGTCTGTCATGGCAAATATCACTTACAAAGGTATTGTCGGCGCCGGCGGTTTTATAGATGATATGACCAGCAAGGGGGTTACGGCAGCCCAGTTGCTGACATACCGGCACAAGATCGTTTCCCTGCTGGCGGATCCGACTACCGGCTACAGTAAACTG
>CAZQVV010000010.1:40841-42337 GCA_964596835.1 uncultured Thiohalophilus sp.
ATGTATACAACAGCGGCGAATACGCTGTCCACCAGCATGACCACTGCTTTTGAGCAATTTAATAAAGTGTTTACCGGGTCTGAAACCCAGAGCGGTGTCAGTGCAGCACAAACCACGATGAATACCGCCATGAGCACCGCCTTTACAGCCTTCAAAACGGCAACAGCGGCCAGCAATGCCCGGATCGCTACCATGATTACCAAGATATGTACCGCGATAAGCGGCGGTGCTAGCTGTATTCCAGCCAATAACTTCACGTACGTCCAGAACGGAGGCATATCAACAAACTGGCCGATTATGATGGTGATCCCGACTGACTGGTTGTCCGGCATCAAAACAGCCGGTGGCAGTTTGTCCTATACGCGGGATACCGTTGCTATTCCTTCCGGCATGACCTGGATAGGTGACTGTTCCATAGGTACGGGTTCCCTTTCTAACAAAACAGCCTGTGAAGGAAATACCCCCCCGGGAACATGGACCCCCGGCCGCACGAACTTCAGCGCAAATGGCATACCCTCCCCCTATGCTGAGCTGTTCAGCATTCAGCAAGACATCCTCATCCGGGAATCGGTACGCTTTGCCGCACAGAGTGCTGCTAACGGTGACATGGGTCAGGGCAATACGCTGGAAAAAGCCTTCTCGGATGCCATGACCACAATCGCAAGCAAGATCAGCGGCACTACCGATGGCACGGCCGCCATTACCACAGCACAAAAAAAGGCGCTGGTAAAGTTACTGAAATCACCGCAATTTTAGACAGGAAAATAAAGCAACAAAAAAGGGGAGCCGTAGGGTTCCCCTTTTTTGTTGTCCCGGATTAACCGGCGTCAGGATGCCGCCTGTTTCTGGATAAAACCAAATTCACCCACCCATTCTCCACCACGGTAATCAATGCCCAGCCACTTGGGCGCAAAAACTTCCGGCCGGGCAACGGGGAATTCAACAACGGGGGGCTTTTCCCCGGCCTCTTCAATATGACAGGAGGCCGTCATGATCGGTTTAAAACTCACCGCAAGTTTGTCAGTTACCTGAAAACTCTCGCCAACCGGATGATCACGGAAATAGACTTTCAAGCGTACCAGACAACTGAAATATAGCTCCATTTCTGCATATAGCGTACCCTCATGGCTGGCCAGTGCGCGCTCAGCGGCGCGGCTCACGTTAACCTTGAGCGGTTTTTCTGACATATCCACTACTTTCTGCATACTGCCTCCTGTACAGACTCCGTTGCCGCAAGCCCACCGGCATTCTGAAGCTATTTCTGTTTACCCGCCCTAACCCGGCATGTGTCAAAACCAGGCAAACAGCTCAACTTAAATCATAGCCTGCCCTGACGGGCTGTCAATTCATGAAGCGTTTCAGACACGGGAATGTTCGTGAAGCGGCCTCTTTCAGTCACCCTTTGATGGATAATAAGTATCTTCAAGAAATAATTTTCCTGAATAATGTAAAGAAAATTAGTTTTCCGCGTGGGCACAAAAATCGTGCCCACCCTA
>CAZQVV010000011.1:0-41107 GCA_964596835.1 uncultured Thiohalophilus sp.
CTGTTTAAATGCTGGGGTATCCCCACGAACATTTTTTAAAAGCCAAACGCTTATCGGTCCGCCAATGAACGCGAATATACGCCAATAAAGGCAAAAGCATTTGTTATTGTGTGCTGTGCCTGAGGCACATCAGCATAAAATATTGGCGTTCATTGGCGTTCATTGGCGTTCATTGGCGGATATTTTTTTATCGGTTTAATTTTAACCGGTTATTTTGAGGCAGGAAACAGCTTATCCGGATTGAGAATATTATTCGGATCAAAGTCGTTTTTTATCTGTTGCATCAGACGCAGGCTGGCGGCGTCGAGTTCCCGGTCGATAAACGCTTGTTTGCTGATGCCCACGCCATGTTCGCCGGACAGGCTGCCTTTGAGTTTCAGCGTTAAAGCGAATACCTGTTCCAGACAACGGTCGATATTTTCAGCCTGTACCGGGTTGCCGGGATCATAGAGCAGGTTGACGTGAATATTGCCATTACCGGCATGGCCGAAGTTGATAATAGGGATGGCGTATTTTTCCGAGAGTTGTTCGAGTCCGTGGATGAGCGCTGGAATTTTAGAAACGGGGACCACAATGTCTTCGTTGATTTTGTTGGGCGCGACAGTGCGCAGGGCCGGGGACAGCGCCTTGCGTGCGTTCCACAACGCTGCGGCTTCCTCTGTCGTCTTTGCGGTGCTGAGGGATAGCAGACCGCTGTTGTCGGCCACCTCCGTTATTTTTTTCACGTCGCTATCCAGATGTTCGCGCGCGCCATCCAGCTCGACCATGAGCATGGCACCGGCGGCATCGGGAAATGAAAGATCAGCGCGTTGGCGGATCAGATCAATGGCCCTGGCGTCGATAAATTCCAGCGCACAGGGGATGACCGCCTGTTTCATAATATCCGCTACGGCGCGGGTAGCGGATTCAATATCACGATAAATCACCTGCAGAGTGCGTTTGTCTTCAGGCAGGGGCGTGAGCTTTAACGTTGCCTCGGTGATAATTGCCAGTGTGCCTTCGGAGCCGATTACCAGGCGGGTGAGATCAAATCCGACGACCCCTTTAGTGGTGAATACCCCCGTGCGAAGGGACTCGCCGCTGCCGGTGACGGCGCGCAGACCGAGCACGTTTTCTCGTGGCGTGCCGTATTTGACCGCTCGCGGGCCGGCGGAATTGTAGGCCAGGTTGCCACCGATGGAGCAAAAGGCCGCGCTGCTGGGATCCGGGGGCCAGAAACAGCCGTGTTCGGCCAGCACGTTTTGCACGGCCTGATTGGTCAGCCCCGGCTGCACGGTGATATAGCGATCATCCGGGTTCATTTCGAGCACGGCCTGCATCTTTTCAGTGGACAGCACCAACCCGCTGCGCAGGGGCACACTGGCGCCAGTGGTGCCGGTGCCACGACCGCGTGGCGTTAATGGTATCTGATCCCGGTTGCAAAGCTGGACAATGGCGAGCACCTGCGCATGGTTTTCAGGAAAGACCACGGCATCGGGTGTCACCTGAATGCGGCTATTGTCATAACCGTAGGTGATGCAGTCTGCCGTTTCGGTGAGTAACTGTTCGGGGGCAAGAATGTCGCCAAGGGCGGCGACAAACTCGGGCGTTAAAGTATTCTTAGGAGACATAGCGTTGAAACAACAAGGGGTTATTCGCTGCCGGGAAACAGAATATGGTCAATCTGCTGACACAGACAGTGAATGGTGAGCAGATGCACCTCCTGAATACGGGCGGTATTATCAGCAGGGACGCGGATTTCCACGTCATCATCATTGAGCTGATTTGCCATTTCGCCGCCGTCGCGGCCGGTCAGGGCGATGATGCGCATATTCTTGCCATGCGCGGCTTCAATGGCGCGTATCACATTGGCGGAGTTACCACTGGTGGAAATGGCCAGCAGGGCGTCGCCTGATTGGCCCAGAGCGCTAATCTGCCGGGCAAAGATTTCCTTATAACTATAGTCGTTGGAGATCGCGGTGAGCGTCGATGAGTCGGTGGTCAGGGCGAGGGCGGGCAGGCCGGGACGTTCGCGTTCGAAACGGCAGACCAGTTCGGCGGAAAAATGCTGGGCATCGGCAGCGGAACCGCCATTGCCACAACTGAGAATTTTATGGTCGGACTTCAAACTCTCAACAGCCAGGGTAATGGCACGGCTGATGTCGTTCGTCAGAAGATCGCGTGCGGTCTGCTTGGTGTTGATACTGTCATTGAAAAGTGCGAGAACGTGGTCGTTTATATTCATGCCGAAGCCATAAAAGCGTTTTTAATCCAGTTAATGGAAGGCCGGTTATTTTCCATGCCGATGGAAATAACATCAAAGCGGGCGGGCCGGTCTGCCTGTAGCGGGTGACGCTGCAAATAGCGAGCCGCGGTGGCCAGTAGTTTTTTTTGTTTGCTGTGGGTAATCGTTTCTGCGCCACTGCCGAAGTTATGGTTGCGGCGGTAGCGAACCTCGATGAATACCAGGCTTTGCCGGTCTTCCATGATTAGATCGATCTCGCCCTGTGGCCCTGAAAAATTACGTTCAAGCAAACTCAGCCCCTGCGCCAGCAAATAATGGCAGGCCAGCGATTCGGTCTCCTGTCCGATGGCCCGTGTTGTCGTTCCTTTTATAAACACATCATGACTATACCTTTGTTACATTTCATGATCTATTCGCACAGGCCGACCGTTGACAAATTTCACCCAGGTCAGATGGCGATGTATTTGTTGTTTTAGATCCAGACTGAGACTGCCGGTTTCACCGTCAAAACGTTCATAGGGATATTTTTTCAGGGTGTTCAGGGCGGGGATAATATCATAGGCATCAATGCCCAGCGCATAGAGACGTTGCAGACTATGACCGGCCCTGGAAATTTCCGGCTCGATTTTGCTGCGCAGACTACGTGGGTGTTGGCTGTCGGTCAGTACCCAGGGCATGTCGCCGAATATCAGGCCATCCATGTCGCGGTCACGGGCGGGATTGAGGTTGCCAGTAAAAACATGGGAGGTGGCGTAAACCGGCACGCCGGAGGCGCGGTAGAATTTGAGCTGAGGGCGTATCTGGCGCGCCTGGCGCGGATAGGCGGCGATGAAAACAAAATCGATATCCTGGCGCCGCCGGGGCGTGTATTTAAGTTTGCGGTTGAGCAGACTGGAAAGACTACGGTAACGGCGCTTGCTTTGATCGATATTAAGCAGACGTTGGATGGGGCGGGAAAAATCCTTGTTTGCCGGGTTATAGGTTTCCTGGTTGACGATCTGTCCGCCAATTTCGCGCCAGCGCTGACCGAAGGCCTGGACTACCCGATTCCCCCAGGGACCGGCCGGTACCAGGGTGACCGCATTGACATAACCATCGAACCAGGTGCGTTCGGCGACCTGACGGGCTTCTTCCTCAGGTGAGAGGCCGAACTGATAGAGGTTGGCCGGAATGTTATCATTGAGACTGTAATTTAAGGCGAGGGTGGGGACAGGCAGAGGGTTATGGGTGGCGATGCGTGCAATTGCAGTCTTGTTCAGCGGACCGACGACAAAGTCAGCCCCTTCAGCAATAGCCCGCCGATAAATGGCCAGCACATCGTTATTGCTGACATCATAAATGTGAATGGACTGCCGGTTTTTCATGTGCCGGGCATAATAGGCACCCAGGAAACCGTCACGAATGGCTTCGGCAGCCTTGGCGAACCTGCTGGAAAACGGCAATAGCAGGGCAATCTGTTTGGGTAGCGACACATCCTGCTGTTGGCGATTGAGCAGACTTTCAATGATCTGCCTGTCAGCGGGGTGGTGGGGATAGGTATGTTGCCATTGCTGTACCGCCTGGCGCAACATGGCCGGGCGCAGCTGATAGGTCTTGGCGATACGCACCAGATCCATCCATCCACTGAGTACGTTCGGGGGGGGATCGGTGCGTAGTTGCATCAGGGCCTGCTCGGTGAGCATGGCCAGAGCCTGCCAGATGTCCTCCTGGTTGGCGTGTATCAGCGCGGTATCATCCAGGTAGCGCTCACGTTTGATGAGTTCACGCGCCGTTTCAATGCGATTACCGGAAAGAGTGAAAGCATCCGCACGCAGATCATAATAGTCGGCGAGATAAAAATGATTGACGCTCACAGGGGGGGGGACGTCGAGCAGCTTCAGAACCTGATCGATCTGGCGTTTAGTGAGGGCGATATGCGCCTGCGCCAGCCTCAGGAGCAGGCGCTGGTCTGCCTTGGCGTAATTAATTTGCAGGCCCTGCAAGGTTTGTTTGGCCTCGGCAAGATTCTTCATGCTGGCTTCGGCCGCTGCCGCCCGCAATAGCAGTGGCGTGCGCTTGTAAGAACGCATCTGCTGAGCCATATCGAGAAACAGGGCGTCTGCTTTTTGGTATTCACCCCGGGCAAACAGAAGCTCGGCTTCATCGGGATTGAGTTTCATCACCGCCGGGCCACTCGCACAGCTGGCGAGGCCGAGACTGATAAACAGGAGCAAAATTATTTTAATCGGGGTGTTCATAGACTTGTTAAACTGTCCTGAGATCTGTCGGGGGGGTGGTGTTGACCATTATAACGAGGGGGAATCAAAATTGCGCTGCCATTTACGATGAATAATCTGGAATGAATCATGGATTTTTATAAACAGTGTCTGTATGTCGTGGCGACACCGATTGGCAATCTGGGTGATTTCAGTCCACGGGCGGTTGAAGTCCTTCAGCGGGTGGATCTGATCGCGGTAGAAGATACCCGTCACAGTGGTCGGTTGTTGCAGCATTTTGCCATCAAAACGCCGATGCAGGCCCTGCATGAGCATAATGAGCGCACGCTGGCTGATGCGCTGCTGCAAAAAATTGAGAGTGGTCAGGCTCTCGCGCTGATCTCGGATGCGGGAACACCGCTTGTGAGCGATCCCGGTTATCATCTGGTGCGTTTGGCGCGTGAAAAAGGCATTCGGGTGATCCCGGTGCCCGGTCCTTGCGCGGCTATTACGGCCTTGTCCGCCGCCGGTCTGCCGACGGATCGTTTCCGCTTCGAAGGTTTTCTACCGGCGAAGAGCGGCGCCCGACGCCAGCAACTGGAGAGACTGAAGCAGGCAACGCTGACGTTGCTGTTTTACGAAAGCCCGCACCGGATTGAGGATAGTCTCGCGGACATGCAGACGATTTTTGGCGGGCAACGCCAGGGCGTGCTGGCCCGTGAACTGACCAAGACCTTTGAAACCATCCGCAGTGGTACGCTGGCGGAGCTATCGAGCTGGGTGACGGGCGATGCCAACCAGCGTAAAGGTGAAATGGTGCTGCTGGTGCAGGGAGCCGCCGTCGCTGATCCTGATGATCTGGATGCCGATGCTGAGCGAGTGCTGAAAATTCTATTGCAGGATCTGCCGCTGAAGCAGGCGGCGGCACTGGCCACCGAGATTACCGGCGTGCGCAGGAAAAAACTTTATGCACGGGGGCTGGAGCTGAAACGGACTGATGATGGGTGATAGTGTGGTGTGTATAACGCGGAGGGCGCGGAGATGCAGAGACGCAAAGATTTGTAGCAATTATTGAAACGGCGGTAGGGTGGGCACAAAAACCGTGCTCACCCTACCAGGGCTTAATCAAATATGCCTAAAAAAACTCCGCGTCTCCGCGTTCTCCGCGTTGATACCGATGCTCCAGCTTTAGCGTGTCTATCATTCAGCCGTCTTCTGTCCATGTGCAATCTTCGGCCAGTAGGTTTTTAAATTAAAACTCGGGCTGTGGATACCAACATGACACTGGGCGCATATTTGTTTCTTTTTCCACTGATGGTTTCCCGTCGCTGTTTTACCGCCATCGGCCACATGCGCCTGTGCCGGGCCGTGGCAGGATTCGCATTGTACGCCGCTTAAATGAGGAGTGAGTCCGGCGTTCAGAAAACCGCCAGGCCGGTTGAAGCCTACGCTGTGACAGGCGACGCAGTTGGGATCAAAATTTTTGCCCACGGATTCAAGATCTTTGTAGGCATGGGGATGTCGTGTCTGTTGCCACTTCTGATATTCCGGCGCATGGCAGGCACGGCACTTTTCGGCACCGGCGTACGGACTTTTGCCCTGTTCCCGCTGTTTGCGCAGCGCCACCTGTTTTTCATAATCGGTTTTGAGCGCCGCATTATATGCGGTATACCAGGTTTTGGTTCGTGGTGAGTCAGGTATGGTCTTCGGCAGGGAGATGACCCGCTGTTGCCAGTGACTGATATGGACTTTCTGTGCGTGTTTTTTGACCTCGAATTGTAACAGGCCAAGACGCATACCCCGTGCACCGGGTTGCAGGAGCAGGGTGTTTTTTATTTGCACCGGTTTCGAGAAAGTATCCTGACGGGAAGGAATAATAAGTATATCGATGTTCTTTAGCGGCAGGATTTTTTTTGCTGCTGACAGGCGCAGGGTGGTGGTGACCACGGTAAGGGTGCCGGTATTTTTTGCCGCCGCTAGTTTTTCGGCGAGTCGCTTCTGCGCCGGCAGGGTTTCAGCGTGTGGATCTTTGAGCAGGGTTTGCGGCGGCAATACCGACCACTGGAAGAAACTGAAGGACTGTGACTGGCGATGTAGCGTTTTCTGATAGGCAAAGGGGGATTTTCCGGACGCGTTGCTGAGAATAAAAGGGAGTTTGTATCGTTTGAGGAAGTGGGCGCCAAAGGCGAGGTCCCGCGCCTGCACGCCGATGGCATCATAATTTAAAAATTTCATGCCGCGTAGAATATAGTTGCTACGAATACGATCCGAAGGCATTTCGGCTATCAGCAATCCGCCGCTGGAAACAAACAGTAGATCGGGGTTTTGCCGGCGCAGTTGATCGATCATAGTGACCTGGCGTTTGATGCCGCCAAGGTCGCCCTCAAGAGTACAGCCGCAGGGTTCGAGCTCACCGTTCAGATTGCCGGTATAGACAAGGGTATAAGAGGCCATCGCCGCGTGGTTTAGAAGCAGCAAAAGACACATAAGAGTGAAACCGGGTTTTATCATAAACATAGATTTTTAGTCCTTGATCGATGGGTTTCACTTTGTTCTACCCATGCTACCCTTTTTTAGATTTTTGTAGGATGGGTAGAGCGAAGGGAAACCCATCAATTTTCATTCAATATTTTACGCTAAATTTCATTCCGAGTCTGAAATCCGGTACACTTCATCCTGGAGTCGGCCAGACAGTCGCTGGGAAATTTTTTTCCTGGAGGAAAGTCCGGGCTCCACAGGGCAGGGTGCCAGGTAACGCCTGGGGGGCGCGAGCCTACGGCCAGTGCAACAGAAAGTATACCGCCAGTTTCGGCTGGTAAGGGTGAAAGGGTGCGGTAAGAGCGCACCGCGTCGGTGGTAACACTCGGCGGCATGGTAAACCCCACCCGGAGCAAGGCCAAATAGGGGAACGTTAAGTGTGGCCCGCACGGTTCCCGGGTAGGCTGCTTGAGGCATACGGCGACGTATGTCCAGATGAATGGCTGTCCAAGACAGAACCCGGCTTATCGGCCGACTCCTTTAATATTTTTTTAAATAATAATTGCGCTATCGCGCAATTATTTCCTCCTAAGCTACTTTATAAACTCACTGCAAGCCATTGTTTTGTCTGTCTTCCGCCCCTGCGAAAAAAATGGTTTTCGGCTCTTTAACCACTTTAGTCCACTCCCCTAAGTCATTGTCATTAAAGAAAGAATTCCTGTTTTTGTGAGTCTGTTGGCTTGACACCAAGGGCGTCTTCTACCTATAGTGTATTAAAGTGGATCGATGTGGGGATAAATGGGTTTCATAGCCCTTGATACCCTGATACAGACTTCAGGAGCAGGCGTTTGTTACGCGGCATAAACACACTCAATCTGGATGCAAAGGGACGTATGGCGATTCCGAGCCGCTATCGTGAGCGTCTGCTCAACCAGTGCGAGGGCCAGGTGGTGGTGACACGGGATGTGCGTGATCCCTGTCTGCTACTTTACCCCCTGCCGGATTGGGAAGTTCTGGAGCGGGATTTACAGAGTCTGAAAAACGTGGATCCCGAGACCCGGCGATACCAGCGGATACTGATTGGTCATGCCGCCGATCTGGATATGGATGGCAACGGGCGGATTCTCCTGCCACCAAATTTGCGCAAGGTGGTCGGGCTGGATAAGCACATTGCCCTGGTGGGGCAGGCCAACAAGTTTGAAATCTGGGACGAACAAACCTGGAACAAGCAGTGTGAGGAGATGCTGGCGAGCAACGGTAATCTCAAAGCCTCCGAACAGCTTGAGTCGCTATCGCTGTAATGATGATGCAGCGGACTAAACATCGGCCGGTGCTCCTGGATGAGGCGCTAGCCGCGCTGAACATGGAGCCTGCGGGCTGTTATGTGGATGGCACCTTTGGCCGGGGAGGCCATAGCGCCGCCATTCTGGAAGCCTTGAACGATGAGGGAAAATTGCTGGCCCTGGACAAGGATCCCGAGGCTATTGAGGCGGCGAACCGGTATTTTGCCCATGATCCGCGCTTTATTATCCGACAGGACAGCTTTGCCATGATGAAGCAGCATGTTGCCGCTCTGGGCCGGATCGGTCAGGTGGACGGTATTCTGCTGGATCTGGGCGTGTCGTCACCCCAACTGGATGATGCCAGCCGCGGTTTCAGCTTTCAGAAAGAGGGGCCGCTGGATATGCGCATGAATCCGGAACAGGGACAGTCCGCCGCCGAATGGCTGGCCGGTGCCAGGGAGCAGGACATTGTAAAGGTCTTAAAAGAATACGGTGAAGAGCGGTTTGCCCGGCGTATTGCCCGCGCCATTGTTCAGGCGGGCAGGGAAAAGCCCATTATCACCACCAAACAACTGGCTGACATTGTGGCTGAGGCGAATCCTGCCTGGGAAAAAGGTAAGGATCCGGCCACGCGCAGTTTTCAGGCTATCCGTATTTACATCAATCGTGAGCTGGATGATCTAGAGCAGGTGCTGGAACAGGCAGATGCGATCCTCAGGCCGGGAGGGCGTCTGGTCGTCATCAGTTTTCATTCCCTGGAAGACCGGCGGGTGAAGCGTTTCATGCGTGATGCCGCCCGGGGGGATGCTTTTCCGCCGGATTTACCCGTTACCCAGGTGCAGCTTAATCCGAGTCTGCGTCTGCGGGGCAAAGCGGTGCGTGCGGGCGAGACCGAGCTTGCGCAAAATCCGCGCGCGCGCAGTGCGATTATGCGTGTGGCTGAACGGTTGGGCTGAGGCGAGCGTGAAAATGCCGTCTCTCCTTCCGCTTTTGCTTTTAATGGTGCTGGTGGAGTTCTCAGCACTGGCGGTGGTTTATAGCAAGCACCAGAATCGTAAACTGTTTGTGGAACTGAACGGCCTACAAAAAACGCGGGATGCAATGGACGTGGAATGGGGGCAGTTACAGTTGGAGCAGAGTGCCTGGGCGACCAGTGGGCGCATCGAAAAACTGGCGCGTCAGCAACTGAATATGACGTCAATAGAATATAAAAAGATCATTATTGTCAAAATCGTCAAACCATGATGAGCGAGTGGACATCGAGTGAATAAACACAGTGCAGGCAATCAACCCGTCAGGCCTTTTCGCCTCGGCGTGGTGGTGCTGTTGGTAGTGACAGCGGCGCTGCTGTTGCTCTGGCGGAGCCTGGATCTGGATATATTGCGCAAGGATTTTCTCCAACATCAGGGGGATGCCCGCTATTTACGGGTGATGCCGATAGCGGCGCACCGGGGCATGATCCTGGATCGTAACGGTGAGCCGCTGGCGATTAGCACGCCGGTGGATTCGGTCTGGGTGCAGCCGAAGGATTTTATTAGCGCCCATGAGCAATGGCCGCGCATTGCCCGTCTGCTGAAGATGAAAGTCAGCGATCTGGAACGTGAGGTATTGCCGCGGCGAAAACGGGAATTTGTTTATATTAAACGGCATATCGCACCGCATCTGGCGGCTGAGGTCATGGCCCTGCAAATCCCGGGCGTATCCCTGCGGCGCGAATATCAGCGTTACTATCCGACCGGTGAAGTGGCGGCTCATGTGCTGGGTTTTACCAACGTGGACGATGTGGGGCAGGAGGGAATGGAGCTGGCCTGGAACAGTTGGTTGCAAGGTGTGCCGGGTTCGCAACGGGTGTTGAAAGATCGGCTGGGGCGGGTCGTCAAACATATTGAACTGATTCGCAAGGCCCATCCGGGCAAGGATCTGGTGCTGAGTCTCGATCGTCGGCTGCAATACCTCGCCTACCGTGAGCTGAAGCGCATGGTGATCAAACAGAATGCGCGTTCCGCTTCGGCCGTGATTCTGGATTCGCGCACCGGCGAAGTGTTGGCGATGGTCAACCAGCCCTCCTACAACCCCAATGATCGGGACCAGTTGCGCGGCGCAAACTACCGCAATCGCGCTGTTACCGATGTCTTTGAACCCGGTTCGACGGCTAAACCCTTTACCGTGGCGGCCGCGCTGGAAAGCGGCAAGTATACGCCGCAGACGCTGATCGATACGACACCGGGTGTTTTCAGGATTGGCCGTTATCGCATCCACGATGCCCGCGATTACGGCCTCATCAGCGTATCCACCGTGATTCAGAAATCCAGCAACGTCGGCGCCAGCAAGATAGCATTGTCGCTTGATCCGGATCGTCTTTGGCGCGCTTACGCCCGGGTGGGCTTTGGCGAAACCACCGGCAGTGGGTTTCCCGGTGAAGTCAGCGGTGTGTTTACCCGTAGCCGCCCCTGGCCTGCCGTCGAACGCGCGAGTCTGGCTTATGGCTATGGCGTGTCGGTGACCGCCCTGCAACTGGCGCGGGCCTATATGGTATTGGCCAATGATGGTCGAGAACTACCGGTGCGTTTTTTACCGCCATCAGCCGATGACGCGGTTCTTCGGGGCAAGCAGGTGATGCCAGTCCACATCGCCCGAGCCGTGCGGCGCATGATGGAGAGGGTGGTGGAAAAAGGTGGCACCGGTACCCGTGCGGCGATTCCCGGATATCATGTGGCCGGCAAGACTGGAACCATGAAAAAAGCGGTCGCCGGGGGCTATAGTGATGATCGTTATGTCTCCGTTTTTGCCGGCATGGCGCCGGCCAGCCACCCCCGTCTGGTGATGGTGGTAGTCGTGAATGAGCCGCGTAACGGGGTTTATTACGGTGGCCTGGTGGCGGCGCCGGTTTTTGCGCGGGTGATGTCCGGTGCCCTGCGTCTGTTGAATATTCCGCCGGACGATGTTTCCCCCCGTCCGGTGACGTTGGCCGCGCTCTCCATTGCCCGTGCGGGAGGCCATCCATGATGAGCGCAGTGGCGGTAAAACCGATGATGCTCAGAGAGTTACTGGCAGATATTGTCCCTCTGCCGACCGAAGCCGACCGGGTGGTGAACGGGCTTTGTTCGGACAGCCGGGTACTTCGTGGCGGCGATATTTTTATTGCGCTTAATAGTCTGGGTAGCACAGGCCATAAGGCCGACGCTTTCATGGATGCGGCGATTGCGCAGGGCGCGCAGGCGGTGCTCTGGGAAAGCGAAGCCGATTTATCGGCAGTCGAGCTGGGTTGGCGAACGACGGTGGGAGGCGGAAAAATTCCGCTGATTGCGGTGGCCGGACTGGCCTCGAAGCTGGGCCTGATCGCCGATCGTTTCTATGATGAGCCTTCGAAATACCTGTCGATTACCGGCATTACCGGCACCAACGGCAAGACTTCGATTAGCCAGTACCTGGCTCAGTGTCTGGCAGACGATGGCAGTTGCGGGGTTATGGGTACACTGGGCGTGGGTGTTCTGAAGCCGGATGCTACGGAGGCTGAATTACAGCCCACCGGCTACACCACCCCCGACGCCCTGCGCAGTCATCGGTGGCTGGCCGAGATGCTGCGCGCCCAGGCGGTGAGCGAAATCAGCATGGAGGTCTCCTCGCACGCGCTGGCGCAGGGGCGGGTGAATGGCATTCGTTTTGATTGCGCAGTGTTCGCGAACCTCAGCCGTGATCATCTGGATTATCACGGTGATATGGATGCCTATGCCGAGGTCAAGGCCGAGCTGTTCGCCATGCCGGGTTTGAAACAGGCTGTGATCAATGTGGATGATGCCTATGGCCGTGAGCTGGCGACCGGACTGGCGTACCGGGAAGGATTGCAGATCATTCGTTATGGTTTGCAGGCGAAGAATCAACCCGATGTTCTGGCGCAGGATTTAAGACTCGATGCGCAGGGGCTGTCCATGCAGGTCGCAACCCCCTGGGGTTCCTCGCCGTTACGCGTCCCCTTGCTGGGTCGCTTCAATGCCAGCAATGTGCTGGCGGTGCTGGCGGTGCTGGGACAAAAAGGCCTGCCGTTGGAACAGATCATGGCCTGTTTGCAGACGCTGAAACCGGTAGCCGGGCGCATGCAGTGTCTGGGTGGAGGCGAGCAACCCCTGGTGGTGGTGGATTATGCGCACACGCCCGATGCCCTGGAACAGGCTTTGCTGGCGGTGCGGGAACATGTGCAGGGACAATGCTGGTGTGTGTTTGGTTGCGGTGGTGATCGTGATCAGGGCAAGCGTGCGCTGATGGGCGAGGTAGCGGCCAGGCTGGCGGATCAGATCATATTGACCAATGACAATCCGCGCTCGGAGGCGCCGGGAAAAATTCTGGCCGATATCCAGCAGGGTATGGATGAGAATAAAGCGTTCATGCTCGAAACGGATCGCGCGGCCGCCATTGCGCTGGCGATTACTCAGACGCAGGCCGGAGATGTGGTGCTGATTGCCGGTAAGGGTCATGAAGATTATCAGATTATTGGCGCGGACAAACGGCCCTTCAGTGATGTGGGCGAGGCGAAAAAACAGTTGTTGAAAAAAGTGGGTGGAGCATGAGTGCGCAGGCCGGTATAACCTGCTCGCAGGGATTCTGTATGCCTTTGTATGAGGCTGCAAAAGTGTTGCGTGCGGCGGGCATGAGCGTCACTGTGCAGGGTGCGGATGTTCTGCTTGACGGCGTGAGTACGGATACGCGTAGCTTGCAAAAAGGTGAGTTGTTTATTGCCTTGAGCGGGCCAAATTTCGATGGCAATACCTTTGCTGAAAAAGCCCTGAAAAGTGACGCCGCCGCCTGTTTGCTGGAACGGGACAGGGGCGTGGCCCCGGCGTTGATCGTTGACGATAGCCGCCGGGCGCTGGGATTGCTGGCGCAAGCCTGGCGTCGGCGTTTTAACCTGCCGCTGGTGGCGATAACCGGCAGCAACGGCAAGACTACGGTAAAAGAAATGCTGGCCAGTATTTTCAGCCGCAAAGGCCGGGTGCTGGCGACGCGCGGTAATCTGAACAATGACATCGGTATGCCTCTGACCCTGCTGCGCCTGAACCCCTCGTACGACTATGCGGTGATTGAAATGGGCGCCAACCACGCCGGAGAGATTGCGTATCTGAGCAAACTGGCGGCCCCCGATGTGGCCTTGATCACCAATGCAGCGGCAGCGCATCTGGCGGGTTTTGGCAGTCTCGAAGGGGTGGCCCAGGCCAAGGGCGAAATTTATGCCGGCCTGGTGGCAGGAGGCTGTGCGGTGATCAATGCCGATGATGCCTTTGCCCCGCTGTGGCATAAGATTATGGCAAATAAAAAGCAAAACCTGCGCTGCCTGGCGTTCGGTATTACGGCGAACGCGGAGGTGCAGGCAAGCTGGCCTGCGCTCGATGATCGGGTAAAAATCAATACGCCGGAAGGCGGGTTTGATCTCAGACTGGCTCTGCCCGGGCGGCACAATCTTATGAATGCGCTAGCCGCCAGCGCCGCCGCTATGGCGGTCGGTCTTGATCCAGCTTCGATTCAGGCCGGACTGGAAGCGATGCAGACGGTGCCCGGACGGTTGCAATTAAAGACCGGGCTGGCGGGAAGCCGTATTCTCGATGACACCTACAATGCCAACCCGGCTTCGATGAAAGCCGCGCTGGAGGTTTTGCAGGATTTCTCCGGACGCCATTTTCTGGCGCTGGGCGACATGGGCGAACTGGGCGAGGATGAAAAAGCCCTGCATGCACAGACCGGTGAACAGGCGCGAGCCAGCGGCGTGCAGTGTCTTTACACTCTGGGTTCGCTGTCACGCATGGCCGCTGGGGCCTTCGGTGACAAGGCTCAAACCTTTAACAGCCACCGCAGCATGATCGATCGCCTGCGCGAAGATCTAGCCGCCGATGTCACCTTACTGGTGAAAGGTTCACGGCGCATGCGGATGGATAAAATTGTTCATGCTTTGAGCCTCGAAGGGGAGAGTTGCTGAGATGCTTTACCATTTAGCTCGGTACCTGCAGGAAATCTATAGTGGCTTCAATGTCTTTAACTACCTGACTCTGCGTGCGATTCTCGGCGTGCTCACCGCCCTGCTGATTTCCTTCATTATTGGCCCGGTGATGATCCGAAAACTGAGCAAGTACAACATCGGCCAGACGGTGCGCGACGATGGTCCGGAAAGTCATTTCAGCAAAGCCGGCACGCCGACCATGGGCGGCGCGCTGATTCTGGTGGCCATTTTTGTCAGCACTCTGTTGTGGTCGGACCTGACCAACCGCTATGTCTGGGTGGCGGTGATCACCACGGCCATGTTTGGCCTTATCGGCTGGGTGGATGACTACAAGAAACTGGTGCAGCGGGATCCCCGTGGTCTGAGCGCGCGTTACAAGTATTTCTGGCAGTCGCTGGCCGGTCTGGGGGCGGCTGTTTATCTCTATCTCAGTGCGACCAGCCCGGCCGACACGCAACTGATTGTGCCGATATTCAAGGATGTGGCGATTCCGATGAGTCTGGGCAGCTATGTGCTGTTGAGTTATTTCGTGATTGTCGGCAGCAGTAATTCGGTGAACCTTACCGATGGTCTTGACGGGCTGGCTATTCTGCCGACGGTGATGGTGGCCGGGGCCCTGGCCATATTTGCGTATCTTACCGGGCATGTCGTGTTTTCGGCCTATTTGTCTATTCCCTACATACCGGGCGTCGGTGAGCTGGTGATTTTCTGTGGCGCTATTGTCGGCGCCGGGCTGGGCTTTCTCTGGTTCAACGCCTACCCTGCACAGGTTTTTATGGGCGACGTAGGCGCGCTGGCGCTGGGTGCAGCACTGGGCATTGTGGCCATAATGGTGCGTCAGGAGATCGTGCTTTTTATCATGGGCGGCGTGTTCGTGATGGAAACCGTATCGGTCATTCTACAGGTGGCCTCCTACAAACTCACGGGTCGGCGGATTTTTCGTATGGCGCCCCTGCATCATCATTTTGAACTCAAGGGCTGGCCGGAACCGCGCGTGATCGTGCGTTTCTGGATCATCACCGTGATTCTGGTGTTGATCGGTCTGGCCACGCTGAAGGTTCGTTAAGTATGCTGCTGGCGATAGCAAACAATATGACTGAGGAAAACACGATTCTGGACAGGCTGCGCACGCAACGGGTGCTGATCGTGGGGCTGGGTGCCACGGGTCTTTCCTGCGCCCGTTTTCTGGTGGCGCAGGGGGTGGAGGTAGTGGTGACCGATAACCGCGCCAATCCGCCGGGCCTGGAAATGCTGCAAAAGGAACTATCCGGCATCACCGTATTCGTCGGCGGTTTTGAGGCTGACGCTTTTGAACGTGCGGATGTGCTCCTGCTCAGTCCCGGTGTTTCCCTGCGCGAGCCGCTGGTGGCGGAAGCGCGGGCGCGCGGCGCTGAAATGCTGGGTGATGTGGAGCTGTTTGCTCGTCTGGTGTGTGCCCCTGTGATCGCAATTACAGGTTCCAATGGTAAGAGCACCGTGACTACCCTGGTCGGGGAGATGGCGCGGGCAGCCGGACGTCATGTAGCGGTGGGTGGCAACATCGGCGTCCCGGTGCTGGATCTCCTGGATCAGCCGGATGAGCAGCCGGCGCATGATCTGTACGTGCTGGAGCTGTCCAGCTTCCAGCTTGAAACCACCCACAGCCTGGAGACGGTGGCGGCCACCATTCTCAATATCAGTGAAGATCACATGGATCGTTATACCAGCCTGGCAGACTATGCCGCTGCCAAGGCGCGGATTTTCCACGGCAGCAATGCGCTGATCGTGAATCGTGACGATGCGCGGGTGGCGGCGACGCTGGAGATGCTCCGCCGTGGGCGGCGGCTCATTCGTTTTGGTCTGCAACCCGCTGCGGAGGGGGATTTTGGCGTGTCTGAAAAAGGCGACGAAGAGTGCCTGTGTCTGGGCCATGAGGTTCTGATGCCGGTTGCCAGGCTGCGCCTGCGTGGTCGGCACAATCTCGCCAATGCGCTGGCGGCGCTGGCCCTGGGACAGGCGGCCGGGTTGCCGATGACGGCCATGCTTGAGGCCCTGCAAGATTTCGGTGGCCTGCGTCATCGCTGCCAGTGGTTGGGGGAATATCAAGGTGTGAACTGGTACAACGATTCCAAGGCGACCAATGTGGGGGCCGCGCTGGCGGCCATCAATGGCGTTGAAGCAGAGCATATCGTCCTCATCGCCGGGGGGCAGGGCAAGGGACAGGACTTTACGCCGCTGGCCGGGCCGCTGGCGCAGCGGGCACGGGCCGTGGTTCTGCTAGGCGAAGATGGCGCTGTGATCGAAGCGGCGTTGCAGCGTGTCCTGGGCGCGGATGCCCTGAACTTTTGCCATGTGCAGGACATGAGCGAAGCGGTAACACGCGCCGCCGGGATTGCCCGGCCGGGTGATGCCGTGCTGCTGTCACCGGCCTGCGCCAGTTTTGACATGTTTTCGGGTTTTGAGCAACGCGGCGAGGTATTCATGCAACAGGTGGAGAGCCAGCTTAAATGAGCCTACAGGCGATGAGACAGAGCGGCGTTTCGGCATCGGCCGATCAGGGCAGCATATTGCTGTCGCTGGATCCCTGGTTGTTGGTGCCAGCTGTGAGTCTGCTGATGTTGGGGCTGGTGATGGTGGGCTCGGCCTCGATCTCGATTGCCGAGCAAAAGACCGGCCAGCCTTTTTATTTTCTGATTCGCCAAAGTATTTATGTATGCATGGGGCTGGGACTCGCCTGGGGCGTCTGGCACCTGCCCATGCGGCTGTGGCAGGCCGCCGGACCCTACCTGATCATGGCCAGCGTGCTATTGCTCGTATTGCTGTTTGTTCCGGGCCTGGGCCGGGAAGTGAATGGCAGTCTGCGCTGGCTGGCCCTGGGGCCGATCAACCTGCAGGTCTCAGAAGTGGTGAAACTGTTCGTGGTGGTTTATCTGGCCGGTTATCTGCTGCGCCATAATGACGCCGTGCGCAATCAGGCCGGGGGCTTTTTACGTCCGCTGGCCCTGATGGTGATTTTGTCGATGCTACTGTTGCTGGAACCGGACTTCGGTGCAGTGTGTGTGATGATGGCTATCGCCATGGGCATGATGTGGCTGGGTGGCGCACGCCTGTTGCAGTTTTTGCTGCTGGGACTGGGCATGTTGGGCATGTTGGGCATGCTGGCGGTGGCGGCGCCCTACCGCATGGCGCGCCTGACTACTTTTTTGAATCCCTGGGCCGATCCTTTCAACAGCGGTTTCCAGTTGACCCAGGCTCTGATCGCCTTTGGCCGGGGTGAATGGCTGGGGGTGGGCCTGGGATCCAGCGTACAGAAACTGTTCTATCTGCCCGAGGCGCATACCGATTTTCTGT
The DNA here is from genome assembly GCA_964596835.1 of uncultured Thiohalophilus sp. Lineage (GTDB taxonomy): Bacteria > Pseudomonadota > Gammaproteobacteria > UBA6429 > Thiohalophilaceae > JAADGZ01. The sequence goes on from CAZQVV010000011.1 coordinate 17,497, forward strand.
TTGCAGTGATAGCAGAGGAACTGGGGCTGGTGGCGGCGGCTCTGGTGATCATCCTGTTTCTTGTTATCGTCCTGCGGGCGCTGTACATCGGCCAACGAGCCGAAAAGCAGGAAGAGTTGTTCATGGCCTATATGGCGTATGGGCTGGGGATCTGGATTGGTCTACAGGCTTTTATCAATATCGGCGTCAATATGGGCGTGTTGCCGACCAAGGGGTTGACCCTGCCGCTGATGAGCTATGGTGGCAGCAGCATGATGGTCATGTGCATCGCTATGGGCCTGTTGTTGCGGATTGAATATGAAACCCGCACCGGATCGATGCGCCGGCAACCGGCCCGGCGCGATTCGTCTGTTAACGCATCCCGTCGGGGGAGGGCAGGGCATGTCTAGGAAAGCGGAATCCCCGATGTCCTGCCGCATCCTGATCATGGCTGGCGGCACAGGCGGGCATGTCTATCCGGCGCTGGCGGTGGCCGACTATCTGCGCCAGCAGAACGTGAGCGTGAGCTGGCTGGGGACGCGCAGGGGACTGGAAGCGCGGGTAGTGCCCGAAACCGGTTTTCCCCTTTACACGATTTCGGTGAGCGGCCTGCGCGGCAAGGGACTGGGCGGCTGGTTACTGGCGCCCCTGCGTCTGAACCTGGCTCTGTTGCAGGCGCTGATGATCCTGTTCAGGTTGCGTCCGCACGCGGTGCTGGGCATGGGGGGGTTTGTCACCGGACCCGGAGGCGTCGCCGCCTTTATTCTGGGCAGATCGCTGCTGATTCATGAACAGAATGCGATTGCCGGGCTGACCAACCGGCTGCTGGCGCGTCTCGCCGACAAGGTGATGGCAGCGTTCCCCGGCGCGTTTCGCCAGACCCGCCGGGTTGAGATTGTGGGCAATCCGGTGCGCGAGTCCATTGCTCAGTTGCCAGCGCCGGATGAACGCTTTGCCAGGCGCACAGGCCGCCTGAACCTGCTGATCATAGGCGGCAGCCTGGGGGCGCTGGCGCTAAATGAGGCGCTGCCCGCGGCGCTGGAAAATTTTGAGGCGGCTCACCGCCCGCATATCTGGCATCAAACCGGAGTCGGCAAGCGGGCGGCAGGCGAGGCGGATTATGAGCATCGGGGGATTGAGGCGAAGCTCGTGGAATTTATCGAGGATATGGATGCCGCCTATGCCTGGGCGGATCTGGTGATCTGCCGGGCCGGGGCGCTGACGGTTTCCGAGCTGGCTGTGGCCGGAGTAGGTGCGATTCTGGTGCCGTATCCTCATGCCGTAGACGACCACCAGAGCGCCAATGCCCGTTTTCTGGTGCGCGCCGGGGCGGCAACACTGCTGCCGCAAACCCAGTTGAGCGCAGACAGTCTTTACCGGATCCTGTCTGAACTAGTGAAAAAGGGCCGTCAGGATTTATTGAAAATGGCGTTGGCGGCGCGGGGCGCGGCCATGCCAGGAGCCACCCGACTGGTGGGCAAACGTTGTCTGGAGGCGGCTCATGGCTGAGCGGGCGTCACGCAATTATGGCCGCCGTGAAACCGATCTGGGTAGTGCCCGGGGCGAACCGGGTATGGGCCGTATTCGCCGGATTCATTTCGTGGGCATCGGCGGTGCGGGTATGGGGGGCATTGCCGAAGTGCTGCGTAACCTGGGCTATGCCGTCAGCGGTTCGGATCTGCAGGAAAATACCGTGACCCGGCGTCTGCTGAACCAGGGTGCCAAGGTTATCTTTGGCCATGCCGCGGAAAACGTTAGTGGCAGCGATGTGGTGGTGGTGTCCAGCGCGGTCAAACAGGATAACCCGGAAGTAGTGGCGGCGCATGCGCAGCGCATCCCGGTGGTCCCACGTGCAGAAATGCTGGCCGAACTCATGCGTTTCCGATTTGGTATCGCCGTGGCCGGCACTCACGGCAAGACTACTTCCACCAGTCTGATTGCCAGCGTCCTGGCGGAGGGCGGAGTGGACCCTACTTTCGTGATTGGCGGACGGCTCAACAGCGCCGGTACCAATGCGCGTCTGGGTGCGGGACGCTATCTGGTGGCCGAAGCAGATGAAAGCGATGCGTCTTTCATGCACCTGCAGCCGATGATGGCGGTGGTGACCAACATCGATGCCGATCACATGGAAACCTATGGTGGCGACTTTGACGTATTGCGCCAGACTTTTCTCGAATTTTTGCACCATTTACCCTTCTACGGGCTAGCGGTGCTGTGTGTGGATGATCCGGAAGTCAGAAAATTGTTGCCCGAGGTGACCCGGCCGGTGCTCAGTTACGGCCTGGACGACAGCGCCGACATCTATGCGACGGATTTGCAGCAGATCGGCGCCTGTACCCACTTTCGGGTTTCGCGCAAGGGCAAGAAAGACTGGCTGGAAATCGATCTGAATATGCCGGGCCAGCACAACGTTCTCAATGCATTGGCCGCCATCGCCGTGGCGCACGAGATTGGCATTGCCGACGAAGCCGTCGTGCGGGCGCTGAAGAATTTTGCCGGTATCGCTCGGCGTTTCCAGATTAATGGCGAATATGATCTTGGCGGCAGGCGGGTGCTGCATGTGGATGACTATGGCCATCACCCGCGTGAGGTAGCGGCGACCATCAAGGCTATCCGCGATGGCTGGCCGCAGCGGCGGCTGGTGCTGGCATTCCAGCCGCACCGTTACACCCGCACCCGCGATTTGTTCGAGGATTTCACCATGGTGCTGTCCGAGGTGGACGCGCTGGTGCTGTTGGAAGTCTACGCCGCCGGCGAGACGCCCATTACCGGGGCCAATGGCCGTGCGCTCTCACGCGCCATTCGCCTGCGTGGGCAGGTCGAGCCGGTGTTCGTCAAGCAGATTGATGCGCTGGCGGAAACCCTCAAGGGCGTGCTGCAGGATGGCGATATTCTGCTGACTCTGGGCGCGGGCAATATTGGTGCGGCCGCGGCGAAGCTGAAACAGCAACTGGAAACGGGAGCCTGAGGAGTGAGACCGATGCTGAATACAGAACCGTCCCCGCACATACGCGGTGAATTGCGCCTACAGGAACCTCTGTCGGCGCATACCTCATGGCGGGTAGGCGGGCGGGCGGCGCAGTTTTATCAACCGGCGGATGTGGCTGATCTGGCACAGTTCATGGCGGTGCTCCAGGACGATGTCCCTCTGCTTTGGCTGGGGCTGGGCAGTAACGTCCTGGTTCGTGATGGCGGCCTGCCGGGAGTGGTGATTTGCACCAGCGGGGTGATGAACGAACTGCAGTTTCTGGAACATGAGCGGCTGCGGGTTGAAGTCGGACTGGCGATGCCGCAACTGGCACGCCAATGCGCCCGCCAGGGCCTGCGCGGAACAGAATTTCTGTGCGGTATTCCCGGCACGGTGGGCGGTGGGCTGGCCATGAATGCCGGGGCCCTGGGTGGGGAGATCTGGGATCTGGTCGAGTCGGTGGAAACCGTGGATCGTCAGGGCCGCTTGTATTTGCGTCGCGCGAATGAATTCGAGGTGGCTTATCGTCGCGTAATTGGACCCCTGGGCGAATGGTTTGTAGCGGCAACCCTGCAACTTGACGCCGGTGACAGCATCGAAAGTTTGCAGCAGATCAAGACCCACCTGGCCCGGCGCAGCGCCACCCAGCCGACCCGGCAGCCCAGTGCCGGTTCGGTGTTCCGCAATCCGCCGGGTGACTATGCCGCCCGTTTGATCGAGGCGGCGGGGCTGAAGAGCTGTTGTGTCGGCGGCGCCTGTGTATCGGATAAACATGCGAATTTTATCGTCAACACCGGTAACGCCTGCGCGGCGGACATCGAAACGCTGATTGAGAAAATCGAACAGCGGGTGAAGGCTGAATATGGCATTGAGCTGGTGCGTGAAGTCAGGATTATGGGAGAAAGGTATGCTGCCTGAAGCACGGCTCATGGATCTCGACATGAAAGCGTTCGGCAAGGTGGCCGTGCTCATGGGCGGCTGGTCGGCGGAGCGCGCGGTATCCCTGCAAAGCGGACAGGCGGTGCTGGACGGGCTCAAGCGCGCCGGGGTCGATGCCTGGGGCGTCGATGTGCAAAAAGCCACGGTGCTGGACACCCTTCGGCGGGGCAGTTTCGATCGCGCCTTTATTATTCTGCACGGTCCCGGTGGCGAAGACGGCGTGATCCAGGGGGCGCTGGATATCCTGAATGTTCCCTATACCGGTAGCGGTGTGCTGGCGTCGGCGCTGAGCATGGACAAGCTGCGCTGCAAACAGTTTTTCGAAGGTGCGGGGATTCCGACGCCAGCTTATACGGTGCTGGATGAAAGCACTGACGTGGAGGTTGTGCAGGCCAGCCTGGGATTACCACTGATGATCAAGCCCGCGCTGGAAGGCTCCAGCCTTGGCATGAGCAAGGTCGAGCAGGCGGAAGAATTATTACCGGCCTGGCGGCAGGCGGCGCAGTATCAGGGCGCGGTAATCGCGGAGCGTTGGATCGAAGGGGCGGAATACACCATAGCGATTCTCGGGCAGCAGGCTCTGCCGGTGATCAGGCTTGAAACCCGTAACGCCTTTTATGACTATGCCGCCAAGTATCAGTCGGATGAAACCCGCTATCACTGTCCTTGCGGTCTGCCACCGACAGACGAAAAGCGTCTGCAGGATCTGGCGCTATCCACCTTCAATGCGGTGGGGGCAAGCGGCTGGGGACGGGTGGACGTGATGTGCGACGAAGAGGGAACGCCCTGGGTGATCGAAATCAACAGCGTGCCGGGCATGACTGGCCACAGCCTGGTGCCGATGGCGGCAAAGGCGGCCGAGATGGGCTTCGATCAGCTGGTCTGCCGCATTCTGGCGCAGACGCTGGACCTTGCACAGATGCAGACAACGGCGGGGGAGGCGACCCGTGGCGGCTAATTCCCAGGCTGTGATTTCTGCTCCGCATGCCCGCGACTGGCGCATAAAAGCGGGTCCGCGTCTCAAGATACTGGGCAGCCTGCTGCTATTGCTGGGAATAATGGCGCTCTTGAGCTGGGGCCTGGCGCTGTTGAAGAATCCTGCGACCTTGCCCATCAGCAAGATTCGGGTACAGGGCGCGTTGTTGCATCTGGATGAAAACAGGCTGCGCCGGGCGGTGGTGGAAAAAGCCGGCCAGGGTTTTTTCGGCGTTGACATTGACGCCGTGAAACGGCGTGTGGAGCAGTTGCCCTGGGTGGCGCAGGCCTCAGTGCGCCGGATCTGGCCGGATACTTTGGGCATCGAGGTGGTGGAGCAAAGACCCCTGGCGCGCTGGGCAAAGGGCGGTCTGGTGAATGAGGCGGGGCAGATATTCAAGCCGGTCACGACCAGCTACCCGTCGCGGCTGCCATTGTTTAGTGGGCCGGAAGATATGCTGGGCGTGATGGGTGAACAGTATCGGCAGGATAGCGCCCTGCTGGCGAGTATCGGCCTGAGTATCCGTGAAGTACAGATGAATTCGCGGCGGGCATTGACGCTGTATCTGAAGCTGCCATCGAACGAGGCCATCGAACTGGTGCTGGGACGTAAGCAGATCCAGGCGCGTCTACAACGTTTTATTGCGGTCTACAAAAAATTGCTGGGCGCACATAGTGCGGAAATTGCGCGGGTCGACCTGCGCTATAGCAACGGTATGGCGGTTCAGTGGAACACAACATTAAAACAGCAAATTAATAAGGGTGGGGAGTAAGCTTCCGTGTCGAAAAAGACAGAAAAAAATCTGATTGTCGGGCTGGATATCGGTACGTCGAAAGTCGTGGCCATCGTCGGTGAAATAACCGAAGACAATGAAGTCGAAGTGATTGGTCTGGGCTCGCACCCCTCCAGGGGGCTGAAGAAAGGCGTGGTGGTGAATATTGAATCCACGGTGCAGTCGATCCAGCGTGCGGTTGAAGAAGCCGAGCTGATGGCTGGGTGCCAGATCCATTCGGTGTTCGCCGGGATTGCTGGCAGCCATATTCGCAGTCTGAACTCCCACGGCATTGTCGCCATTCGCGACAAGGAAGTGACCCCGGCGGATGTGGATCGGGTGATCGATGCGGCCCGTGCGGTCGCCATCCCCGCCGATCAGAAAATCCTGCACATTATACCGCAGGAGTTTCTAATTGATCAGCAGGAAAGCATTCGCGAACCCGTAGGCATGTCTGGCGTACGTTTGGAAGCCAAGGTGCATATGGTCACCGGCGCGGTATCGGCGGCCCAGAACATCATCAAGTGCGTACGCCGTTGTGGCCTGGAAGTCGATGACATCATTCTCGAACAACTGGCCTCCAGCCAGGCGGTCCTGACCGAGGATGAAAAGGAACTGGGCGTGTGTCTGGTAGATATCGGTGGCGGCACTACGGATATTGCGGTGTTTACGGAAGGCGCGATTCGCCACACCGCCGTGATTCCGATTGCCGGTGATCAGGTGACCAATGACATTGCCGTGGCTCTGCGCACTCCGACCCAGTACGCCGAGGAGATCAAGATCAAGTATGCCTGCGCCCTGACCCAGTTGGCCAGCGTCGAGGAAACGATTGAAGTGCCGAGCGTGGGTGAACGCCCGCCACGGCGGCTGGCCCGTCAGACTCTGGCGGAAGTGGTGGAACCCCGTTACGAGGAGCTGTTCACTCTGATTCAGGCGGAGCTGCGCCGCAGTGGTTTCGAAGATCTCTGCGCCGCCGGTATCGTTCTGACCGGGGGCAGTTCAAAGATGGAAGGTGCGGTGGATTTGGCCGAAGAGATTTTCCATATGCCGGTGCGCAAGGCATTGCCACAGTTTGTCACCGGTTTGATTGATGTGGTGCGTAATCCGATCCACGCCACCGGCGTAGGCCTGTTGTTGTTTGGACATCAAAATCGGGCCATACGTGAATCAGAGGCGCGTATGGGCGGTGGGATGCGTAGCGTATTGCTGCGCATGAAAAGCTGGTTTCAGGGCAATTTTTAAATCTAGTTACGATTTTATCAGTGAGGAGGGTGAATTATGTTTGAATTAATGGATACCAACAGTCAGAGTGCCGTGATCAAGGTCATCGGCGTAGGCGGCGGCGGTGGTAATGCGGTCGAACACATGGTGCAACATAGTATCGAAGGCGTGGATTTTATTTGCGCCAATACCGATGCCCAGGCCATTCGTAACACCACGGCGCGAACGGTGTTGCAACTGGGCAGCAATATCACTAAAGGATTGGGCGCCGGCGCCAATCCGGAAATCGGCCGTCAGGCCGCCATGGAAGATCGGGAACGGATTCAGGAAGTGCTGGACGGCGCGGACATGGTCTTCATTACTGCTGGCATGGGTGGTGGTACCGGAACCGGGGGGGCGCCCGTGGTGGCTCAGATCGCCAGGGAAATGGGCATTCTTACCGTAGCCGTAGTGACCAAGCCGTTTCCCTTTGAAGGCAGAAAACGGATGGATGCCGCGACTAGCGGAATTGATGAATTGAAGCAGAATGTGGATTCATTGATTACCATTCCTAATGAAAAACTGCTCAGCGTGCTGGGCAAGAACGTCAGTCTGCTGGATGCCTTCAAGGTCGCCAATGATATTTTGCTGGGGGCAGTGCAGGGCATTGCTGAGCTGATCACCCAGCCGGGCATTATGAATGTCGATTTCGCCGATGTAAAAACCGTGATGTCGGAAATGGGCCTGGCGATGATGGGTACCGGCCAGGCCAATGGTGATGAGCGGGCGCGTGAGGCGGCGGAAATGGCGATTGCCAGCCCCTTGCTGGAGGATATCGATATTTCCGGTGCGCGTGGCATTCTGGTGAATGTGACCGCCGGGATGGACATGACCATCGGTGAATTTGACGAAGTCGGTAACACCGTGCGTGAGTTTGCGGCAGAAAATGCCACGGTGATCGTCGGCACAGTGCTAGACCCTGAGTTGAACGGAGACATGCGGGTCACGGTGGTCGCCACCGGTCTGGGTCAGGAACGTGCGGTCGAACGGTCGGAAGATAATGCCGTCAAACTGGTCATTGACAAGACCAGTAGCGGTGACGTGGATTATGGTCAGCTTGACCGGCCCACCGTGATCCGGAACAAGGTCGCGGCAGAGAAGTATGCCGACACCGGTGAGTCGAGTATGGAATTTCTGGATATTCCGGCGTTTTTGCGCCGCCAGGCCGATTAGAGAAATCCACTCACTGATGCGCGCAAATAAAAATGGCGCGGGGGCATCAAGTTTTGTGAGAAATAGACGCTCATAGGTTTACTTCTTAAGAAATTAGTCTATTTGAAGGGCAGGAAAGTTCTGTCTACAAGATCTGAGACGTTTAAGAACGGAAATCTGTGACAGAGAACCTATTGCAGCAAGTTGCTGAAATAGGTGAAACTGGTATATTATTACATTTTCATGAAGCTGCTATACTTGATAGTCGCATAAATAAGCAGTCTTATAGGTTTTGGCCTATGTTTTGCATAATAATTGTATAAGTAACCATTAAGGATTTCGACAGGTGATAAGGCAGCGTACTCTAAAAAATGTCATCCGGGCAACCGGCGTAGGATTGCATACAGGTGAAAAGGTTTATTTAACGTTGCGACCTGCGGCACCCGATACGGGCATTGTTTTTAGACGCGTTGATTTGGATGAACCGGTGGATATTCCGGCCAGGCCGGAAAATGTCGGTGATACCACACTCTCGACCTCGCTGGTAAAAGGCGACGTGCGTGTCTCAACAGTGGAGCACCTGCTGTCGGCTCTGGCGGGTCTGGGCATTGATAATGCCTATATTGATCTGAATGCACCGGAAGTCCCCATTATGGATGGCAGCGCCGGTCCCTTTGTGTTCCTGTTGCAGTCCGCTGGCATCCATGAACAGTCGGCCCCCAAACGTTTTATTCGCATCAAGCGTAAAATAAAGGTCAAAGATGGTGACAAGCATGTGAGCTTTGCACCTTTTAATGGTTTCAAGGTTTCCTTCACCATTGATTTCGACCATCCGGCTTTCAAGGATCGCAACCAGACCGCTGAAGTGGATTTTTCAACCACCTCCTTTGTGAAAGAGGTCAGTCGTGCGCGCACTTTTGGTTTCATGAGCCAGATCGAGGCGCTACGGGCGGACAACCTGGCCCTGGGCGGCAGTCTCGATAATGCGGTGGTGGTGGATGATTACCGGATTCTCAATGAAGATGGTCTGCGCTACGTGGATGAATTCGTAAAACACAAAATTCTGGATTCTATCGGCGATCTCTACCTTCTGGGACACAGTTTGATTGGCGCCTTCAATGGCCATAAATCCGGTCATGCGTTAAATAACCGGCTGTTGCGGAAATTGCTCAGTCAGGAAGATGCCTGGGAAGAAGTCACGTTCGAAGATCCTGAAAAAGCGCCCATTTCATTTATTCAGCCGGTTCAGGCAAGCTGAAATTAAGCTTGATGGATATGATGGGTTTCGCTTCGCTCTACCCATCCTACGAGCGTTTGAAAATGGGGTAGGATAGGTAGAGCGAAGTGAAACCCATCAATCAACGAGCGTTTGAAAATGGGGTAGGATGGGTAGAGCGAAGCGAAACCCATCAACCAACCGATCTATCGATTTCTCCTGCTGGCCAGCCTGTTCAACGCCGCTTTTAGCTCCGCATTGTCAATGGTGTCTGCGGTTGTACTGAGGCATTCGGCGGCTGACGCTGAAACATACCGGGGCAGAGGCGGTTCAGAAACCTTCTCTCGTACCGCAGGCTGTACCTGAATCTCGATGGTCTTTATGTCGCCAAAAATATGTGAGTTATTCTGTAGCTTCTGAAGTAATAGCGGGCTGAAATAGCGGGCACGGGAGGCCCAGGCAGCGGAATCGGCGGTGAGAACGAGGGTTTGTGTACGAATATTGGCGAGGCTAACGTGACCGGCCAAGGCCGGATCGAACAGGTTGTTGAGGCTTTTACTCAACTTCTGGTGGGTTGTGGCCTGTGTGATCAGATCCGCAATATCACCTTTTTTTTGTGACAGAAACTTGTACAATTGCCGGGGTGAATTCATACTTATCACATGGATAGCACACTAAATTAATAATTTGCGTCGTAAAGCCGATACGATATATTGGGTACAGTAAGCTAACAAGGGCCATGTTGTCACTATGAACATTGTAATAATGACACGAAAAAAAGGGTGTTCAGGGCTTTTAACGCTGAATCGGCACTGGCTAACCATAATTATATTAAGTGTTTTTATTGCGTTGCCTGCCAGTTTTGTCGCGGTCGGTTACCAGATGGGCGTCTCCCACATGAGGACCAACCCGGATGATCTCAGTCTCGCCATGCAGGCGGAGATGGATGCCCAGCGGCTTGCGTTAAGCGACGCCACGCGTACCGCAAAAGACAATATGGATGCCCTGGCTTTACGCCTGGGTAAATTACAGGCGCATGTGATCAGGCTTGATGCTCTGGGTCAGCGCTTGACGACGATGGCCAAACTGGATAAGGGCGAGTTTGATTTTGATCGTCCGCCGGCACGAGGCGGACCCCTGACCGACCCGGAGGCCGCCAGGTCAATAGGTGTCCCGGATTTTATGAAATCACTGGAAGATCTGTCGGCCCAGCTGGATGATCGCGGCCAGCAGCTGGAGATTCTGGAAGACATGCTGATGACCCGCAACTTGCAGTCTGAAGTGATTCCGGCCGGTCGGCCGATTACTAAAGGCTGGTTATCTTCCTTTTTCGGTATGCGCACCGATCCCTTCACGGGGCGCCGGGCGTTTCATTCGGGGGTGGACTTTGCCGGTAAAATGGGATCGGACGTAGTCAGCGTGGCGGCCGGGGTGGTGACGTTTGCCGGGTGGCGTTCAGGTTACGGTAATCTGGTTGAAGTGAACCACGGCAAAGGCTATGCCACCCGTTATGGGCATAACAGCAAGATTTTAGTGAAAGTAGGGGAAACCGTCAAAAAAGGCCAGGTGATTTCCAAAATGGGAACGACCGGGCGCTCAACCGGACCCCATGTGCATTTTGAAGTGCTCTACAATGGCCGTGCCGTTGATCCTCTAAAATATATCCATGCTGCTTCCCGCTAGGGAACCTGGCCTCCTGATAAGCGCTTCCTGTAAGCCCTTTTTAACTGGGCAGACAGGCCGCCAGTTGCTTGAACCTTTTGCTACCCTTCGTCTGGCTTCCAAAAGCGGTGGTCTTAGCGTCGGCGCATAGCGGTTTCATGCGGAGGGTTTCACCTGGCTTTAACATTTTCCTGATATATTTCGTATTGGTTTCGTTCTGTAGGTATATTCAATAAATCCGGTTTAAAACCGGACAAAGCCTCTTTATCCCGTTAAAATAAACAGTTTATATCGATCGCGATATGCGTGTCGCAGTATCCTCGGATTTCTTAACACAAATGGCCAGCAACAGGCGTTGGTCTAAAGCACTGGAAATTTTTATGGCAGACAAGTTTTTCAAGAAGATCTTCGGCAGTCGTAATGAGCGCCTGATTAAACAGATGCGTAAGGTAGTAGCGCAGATTGGCAGTTATGAGTCTGGTCTTCAGTCTCTGGGTGATGAGCAGTTGCAGGCCAAAACAGCTGAATTCAAAGACCGGCTGACGAAGAGGGAGACGCTGGACGATTTGCTACCGGAAGTTTTCGCAACGGTGCGCGAAGCCAGTGTGCGGGTGCTGGGGATGCGTCATTTTGATGTGCAGATGATTGGCGGCATGGTGCTGCACCAGGGCAAGATTTCCGAGATGCGCACCGGTGAGGGCAAGACGTTGATGTCGACCTTGCCAGCCTACCTCAATGCCCTCTCAGACAAAGGCGTGCATGTTGTTACGGTCAATGACTACCTGGCTAAACGTGATGCGGAATGGATGGGGCAGCTCTTCAGTTTTCTGGGTATGCGTGTTGGCGTGGTGGTGCCGAATATGCCGTTCGAGGAAAAGAAAGAGGCTTATGCTGCGGATATTACCTATGGCACCAATAATGAATTCGGCTTTGATTATCTGCGTGACAACATGGCCTTCAGCCATGAGGAACAGTTCCAGCGCGGGCAGAACTTTGCCATTATCGATGAAGTGGATTCAATCCTGATCGATGAGGCACGCACGCCGCTGATTATTTCCGGCCCATCGGACGATAGTTCTGATCTTTATCAGGCCATCAATGAGCTGGTGCCCAAACTGACCAGGCAGGAAGAAGAAGACGGGCCGGGTGATTACTCGGTTGAGGAAAAAGACAAGCAGATCTACCTGACTGAAGCTGGGCATGAGAAAGTCGAGCGTCTCCTGACTGAAGCCGGCTTGCTGGATGAAGGCGACAGCCTGTATAGCGCCGCCAACATAGGCAAGATGCATCACGTTAACAATGCCCTGCGCGCCCATATTCTGTTCCAGAAGGATGTGGACTACATCGTACAGAACGATGAAATTGTGATCGTCGATGAGTTTACGGGGCGCACCATGCAGGGCCGGCGTTGGTCAGACGGCTTGCATCAGGCGGTGGAAGCGAAAGAAGGTGTGAGTATTCAGCAGGAAAACCAGACCGTTGCTTCGATTACCTTCCAGAATTATTTTCGCCTGTATGAGAAGCTTTCCGGTATGACCGGCACGGCCGATACCGAAGCCTATGAGTTTCAGCAGATCTATAATTTGGAAGTGGTGGTGATCCCAACTCATCGTCCAATGATTCGCAAGGACATGACCGACCAGGTCTATTTGACGCAGAAGGAAAAGTTCGATGCTATTATCGAAGATATCAAGGATTGCCGGGCACGTGAGCAGCCCGTGCTGGTGGGTACTACCTCGATTGAAGTTTCGGAGTACCTGTCCGGATTACTGAAGAAAGCTGCCATACAACATGAAGTCCTAAATGCCAAACAGCATGAGCGCGAAGCCGATATCATTGCCCAGGCCGGTCAGCCCGCTGCCGTAACGATTGCTACCAATATGGCGGGTCGTGGTACCGATATTGTATTGGGCGGTAATCTTGATGTGGAACTGGCTGCACTGGAAGAGCAGGGCAAAGCCGACGAAGTCACGATTAAAGGGCGGCGTAAAGCCTGGGAAGCGCGTCACCAACAGGTTCTGGATAGTGGCGGCCTGCATATTATTGGTACTGAACGCCATGAATCCAGGCGGGTAGACAATCAGTTGCGAGGCCGCGCCGGGCGTCAGGGTGATGCTGGTGCCTCCCGTTTTTATCTGTCGCTTGAAGATAACCTGATGCGTATTTTCGCCTCGGAACGGGTGGCTGGATTAATGCAGAAGCTGGGCATGGAAGATGGTGAAGCCATCGAGCATCCCTGGGTCAGCAAGGCCATTGAAAACGCCCAGCGTAAAGTTGAAGGCCATAACTTTGATATGCGCAAACAACTGCTGGAGTATGATGATGTTGCGAATGATCAGCGCAAGGTTATTTATCAGCAGCGTAATGAATTACTGGCAGCCAGCGATGTTTCTGAAACCGTCAAGGCGATCCGCGCGGATGTCACCAATGGCGTCATCAACAATTTTATTCCTATGCAAAGCGTGGAAGAGCAATGGGATGTGCCGGGATTGGAGGAAGCGCTTGAAGCCGAGTTTGGCCTGAAACTGGATATAAGGGGTTGGCTGGAAGCTGACAGCAACATGGAAGAAGAACAGCTACGTGAAAAAATACTTCAGATGATGGAAGAGCAGGCCAGCGCCAAAGAAGAAACTGCGGGTGCCGAAGTTATTCGGCACATCGAAAAAGCGGTTACCCTGCAGATTCTGGATAACCAGTGGCGGGATCATCTGGCATTGATGGATCAGTTGCGCCAGGGAATTCATTTGCGCGGCTATGCACAGAAAGATCCAAAACAGGAATATAAACGCGAGTCGTTTGAGTTGTTTGCTGAAATGTTGGAACACATCAAGCATGAAGTCGTTACCTTGCTCAGCCGGGTACAGATACAGAGTGAGGACGATGTCGCCGCGATTGAAGCACAGCGTCGTCAGCAGCAACATGCCGCAGAAATGGAATTCCAGCATGCCGAGGTCAACGCCATGGCCGAAGAAGGTGATGAGGATGGAAAAGCCGCCGCCACGCCCTATGTGCGTGAAAGCCGCAAGATTGGCCGCAATGAACCCTGTCCCTGCAGCTCCGGGAAAAAGTACAAGCAGTGCCATGGGAAGCTGTAACATTCTTTCAACGCAAAGACCCAACCTGGATAAACCACAAGATAAGTACCTTCACGAAATAATTTTCTACAAAATGCGCAGAAAATTATTTCTAAGGTACTAAAGGCTGGGAAGGATATTTCTGTTGAATCTCTTTGGGTGTCATCCCCCGCTGCTTGCAGCGAAAAACAGTAGGATGGGTAGAGCGAAGGGAAACCCATCAGCATGCTACCACTTAATACCCCGCCAGCTTGCTGCGGGGTTGTTTATTGCGGTATGCGCACCAGTTTACCTATAAGCCGGTTTGCGTTCTTTGCACCCAAACAGCGGCATTCTACGTTGAGATTTCGTTGCAAGTGAAGAGTATCTCGGATTCACCTTTACATCCTGTACCCGGCATCAGGCTGGGTGTTGCCTGCGCCGGGATCAAAAAACCGGATCACCGTGATCTGGTGATTATCGAAATTGCCGAAGGCGGTCAAACAGCCGCGGTTTTTACCCAAAATGCATTTTGTGCGGCACCGGTTACCCTCGCACGAAAACATCTGGCTATTACTGCGCCCCAGTATCTATTGGTCAACACCGGCAACGCGAATGCTGGCACGGGTGAAGCGGGTTTGGACGACGCGCGTGCCTGTTGCCGGGCGTTGGCGGTAGCGGCAGGATGTGAGGTTGAGGCTGTGTTGCCGTTTTCCACTGGTGTGATCGGTGAGCCTCTGCCGGTGAATAAAATCTCGCTGGCAATTCCGGCGGCGTTGGACAAACTGGAAGCCGCTGCCTGGGAAGAGGCTTCATGTGGAATTCTGACCACCGATACCAAACCAAAATGTTTTTCCAGCAAACTGGAGATTGGAGGACAGGCCGTCACCTTGACCGGCATGGCCAAAGGTGCGGGCATGATCCGGCCTGATATGGCGACCATGCTGGCCTACCTTGCCACCGATGCTGAAATTGATGCCGTCGATCTACAGGCCTGTTTGAAAGACGCGGTAGAACAGTCCTTTAATCGCATTACCGTGGATGGTGATACCTCGACCAATGATGCCTGCCTGCTCATCGCAACGGGTAAAAGCGGTCTGCGTCTGAAACCGGGGAATGCCGGGTTTGATACGTTTTCACAGGCCCTAAATGCGCTGTGTGTGGAACTGGCCAAAGCCATGGTTCGTGATGGTGAAGGCGCCACCAAGCTGATTAATGTTGAGGTTACAACCGGTGCGTCAATCGCAGAGTGCCTCGAAGTGGCTTATACCATCGCGCACTCGCCGTTGGTGAAAACCGCTTTCTTCGCTGGCGATCCCAACTGGGGGCGCATTCTGGCGGCGGTGGGCCGTGCTCCCGTGAGCAAACTGGATCTCGGCAAAGTCAGGATTTTCCTTGACGAAGTCTGTATCGTCGAGCAGGGTGGACGTTCGCCCGCTTACACGGAAGAACAGGGCCAGCAGGTGATGGATCGTGATGAAATCAGCGTGCGGGTGGAACTGGGACGGGGTGAGGCGCAGGCCAACGTCTGGACCTGTGATTTTTCTTATGACTATGTACGCATCAATGCAGAATATCGTACCTGATGGCCATGTTATCTTCTGAATACATGCATGTTGCGGTTGGCGCAATTTTCAATAATCAAGGTAAGGTGCTGATTGGTCAGCGGGCGAAGCGGAGCCATCAGGGGGGCTTATGGGAGTTTCCCGGCGGCAAGCTAAAGCCGGGTGAGTCGGTGCAGGCCGCACTTGCGCGTGAGCTCAAAGAAGAACTGGGGATCCGGGTTCAGCAAAGCGCGCCCCTGATTCGTGTGTATCATGATTATACCGACAAGCGCGTGTTGCTCGATGCCTGGAGCGTCAGTCGTTTTGACGGAAGCCCGATTGGCCGACAGGGCCAGCCGCTGTGCTGGCTTGATCCCCTTACGCTGGATAGCCGTGTTTTCCCACAGGCGGATGAGCCCGTCATCAAAGCGCTACAGTTACCGCATGAATATCTTATAACCGGTGCCTATAAGGATATGGCGGACTTTAACCTGCGCCTGCAAGCGGCATTGGATCGAGGTATTCGTCTGCTGCAGTTACGAACGGGTCCGGCTGAGACCGACGAGTATGCGGTGCTGGTCAGACAGGCGCTGGAACGATGCCGTCCTTATGCCGCAAAACTGTTACTCAATACCTCGGTGGATACGTTCGCACAGCATCAGGCAGACGGGCTGCATCTTAATAGTGAACGCCTGATGGCCTGCGATAAGCGTCCCATTGCTAAATGCAAATGGTTATGCGCGTCGGTGCATAATGAAACAGAACTGGCGCAGGCGAACAGAATTGATGTGGACTTTATCATGCTTTCGCCGGTGTTGCCGACCCAGTCGCACCCCGGTGCGCCAACCCTGGGCTGGGATCGCTTTTATGCACTGACGGAAAAAGCCCGTAGTCCGGCGTTTGCCCTGGGCGGCATGGATAGTAGCCAGCTTACGCTTGCACGGGAAAAAGGCGCCCAGGGCATTGCTGCGATTACCGCTTTCTGGGGGCGCTGAATCCCTTTGGGTGTCATTCCCCGCTGCTGGCAGCGAAAGACGGTAGGATGGGTAGAACGAAGTGAAACCCATCGGCACGCTAGCTTGTTGGGTTTCACTTCGTTCTACCCATCCTACAACTTGATACCCCGCTAGTTTGCTGCGGGGTGGTTTATTCAGAAGCATCCGGATCAACTAAATTCTCCGGCATGACGGTTTCACCTGTTATCCGGTGCGTTTCACCGGCCCAGTCCCCCAGATCGATCAGCTTGCAACGTTCACAGCAGAAGGGCCGCCACGGACTTTCCCTGTGCCAGACGACATCTTTTCCACAGCTCGGACAACTTACGGTTTTTTGCTTCACCATGTTGTTTAATTCAGGTTTATCACAGGGCGCAACACCAGAGGGTGAATTCGACATCGTTCTGGGTTTGCAGGGGCCGGCCTTTTTCCTGTGGTTCAAGCATGCGGATAGTAAAGCGATGTTTGCCAGCGCTTATTTCAGGGAAGCAAGTGGCGTCTGCAGACAGGCTGACGCGCAACAGTTGGGTGGTGGCGCTGCTGTCCGGGCTTTGCTGATAGAAGCCCTGTTCTGCCGTAATTCGACGAGGATCGGCGCCTTCTCGCAGAATAGAGAGTATCAGGTTGAGGGGGGTTGAAATGACGGTGAGGCTTTCATACCACTGTTCCAGCATATCCATCCGTTTTTCAGGAACCTGCTGGAGCCAGAAGTGATAGATCGGCAGATCAAAATTACAGCAACCACAGGTGATACTGCTACGCTGACGCAGGATACTCAGCAGTTCATTGTCACGCAGGGATTGGCCCAGTTGTTCGCTATGCTCATGAAGCCTGGCCTGTGCCTGATGCAACTGACTGAGGATATCATCCAGTTGCTGATGATCGACCCCGTGTTTGTTTTTTAGACTGGCGAGCTCAGCCTGCTGGTGATCCAGCTCCTTGATCATTTCGGTTCTCAGATCGCCGCGAGACAGTATTTCCAGAATATCGATCAAGCCCGCAATGGTTGCGCGGCTGTCCCAGACCGAAAACCCGCGCATACTGTACGCGGTCTGCTGAAACAGGTGTTCCAGACGCATGAACGTACGCATACGTTCATTGAGTGGCTGTTCGTATATAATCGTATTTTCCACTGGTATTTTGTAACGACACCTAAATCCCTCAAGGGAGGGCTAAAAAGAGTCCGGTTCATCCAGGCTGATAGGGTAGCGAATTGTCGTGCAAATCAGTGGTTTTGGCAACTGCCGGCAAGGTGATTGTAAAACTGATACATTTTTTCGACCTCTTGCCACAGTTGTTCGAGCGATCCCTCATTGACGATGACATCGTCGGCCAGCTCAAGCCGGAACTGGCGTGAAGCCTGGCTGGCCATGATTTTCCTAACCTCATCAGCCTCAACATGATCTCGCAGCATGGTACGGGATAGTTGCAACTCAGCCGGTGCATCGACCAGCAGAATTCGCTGGACCAGATCCTGTTGTGTGCTTTCCAGCAACAGGGGAATGACGATGATGCACCAGGGCGTATTAATCATATCAAGACGTTTTTTAACTTCCTCACGAATACGCGGGTGGAGAATAGTTTCCAGTTGTCGGCGTTTATCCGGCTGGTCAAAGATGAGTTGGCGCAGGGCGCGCCGGTCGAGACAGCCCTCCGGGGTGAGGATGTTCTGGCCAAAAGTTGCCGCAATTTCGGCTAATGCAGGCTGGCCGGGCGCAACCCGTTCACGGGCAATAATATCGGTGTCGATAACTGATGCGCCCAGTTTTGTGAAGTGATCTGAGACCGCTGTTTTGCCGCTGCCGATGCCGCCAGTCAGGCCTATGGCAAGCATATCTGGTTTTCATCCGGAAAGAGGCATATTAAACGCGGAGAACGCAGAGGCGCAGAGACGCAGAGGAAAAAATTATTAGTAATCATAATGATATAAATTTTTGAGCATTCGTAGGGTAGAGAAAAGCGCGAAGTCCAATAGGGAAACCCATCAACATACTACCCCTTAATACCCCGCCAGTTTGCTGCGGGGTTGTTTATTAGTTAGAAGGTATCTATTTCAGCATACTGAGGCGAAGCCGCCAACCATTGTCCAGCTTACGTTTACTGGTTCCCACGCTCCGGCGTGGGAACCCATACCTCGATCGATGTGTTGATCCCGGTATGCATTCCCACGCCGGAGCGTGGGAGAAATAACATCGGTGTCGATAATCGCTGCGCCCAGCTTGGCGAAGTGATCCGAGACCACTGTTTTGCCGCTGCCGATGCCGCCGGTCAGGCCTATGGCAAGCATGTCTGGTTTTCACCCGGAAAGAGGCATATTAAACGCAGAGGCGCAGAGGCGCAGAGAAAAAGATCGCTGCCAATCAAAGTTATCCTGTCTCTGCGTTCTTTGCGTTTTTTATCATAGTATCCCAGTGATCAGGCGGCGATCCATTGTAGGTAAGCATGGTTGAGGTCATGTCCCCAGAGCAGGACGATCCAGCCTGCGGCGGCGAGGAAGGGGCCAAAAGGGATAGGGGTGCCGCGCTGATGGCGGTTACCGACGATGAGAAGAATACCGATAACGGCGCCAACAATAGATGAAAGTAGAATAATCGCGGGTAACATCTGCCAGCCGAGCCAGGCGCCGAGCATGGCCAGCAGTTTGAAATCACCGAAGCCCATGCCTTCCTTACCGGTGAGTTTTTTGAACAGCATATAGACAGACCAGAGGACCAGATAACCCGCAGCCGCGCCGATGACGGCTGATTCCAGATCGCTAAATAGATTCTGGGTATTGAGTAACAGGCCCAGCCAGAGCAGGGGCAGGGTGATGGAATCCGGCAGATACTGCTCATCCAGATCAATGAAGGCCAGGGCAATCAGCGCCCAGCTCAAAAGAATGGCAAAAGCGGCGTTGACGCTAACTCCAAAGTGCCAGGCGCAGGCCAGGGCTAAAATAGCACTGAAAAGTTCAATGGCAGGATAGCGCAACGATATGGCTGTTTTACACTCAGCACAACGTCCGCCTAAAAACAGATAGCTGATGACAGGAATGTTTTCCCAGGCGGCAATAGCGTGACCGCATTGCGGGCAGCGGGAACGGGGCGTGTTGAGATTAAAAACCGGCGAGTTTTTACTGTCCTGAGGCAGAGGTTGGCCTTCTTCTTCCGCCAGAAAGCCCTCACATTCAGACTTCCACCCCGCCTTGAGCATGATGGGCAGGCGATGAATCACGACATTGAGGAAGCTGCCGACGATCAATCCCAGCAAAAAAGTAGCGAGATAATAAAATTCGATATGTTGCCGGAATAGTTCGTTCAGCATTCAACTTCCGCCAACCACCTTGCCCATCTGGAAAATAGGCATATACATGGCAATCACCAGTCCGCCTATCAAAATACCGAGAATAGACATGATCAGCGGTTCCAGCAGGCTGCTCAGGCCATCCACGGCGTTATCGACCTCTTCTTCATAGAAGTCAGCCACCTTCGACAGCATGGTATCCATGGAGCCGGCCTCCTCACCAATGGCCGTCATCTGCACCACCATGTTAGGGAACAGGTCGGCCTGTTTCATGGCGACATTGAGCTGGGTGCCGGTCGAGACCTCATCCCGCATACGCATGACGGCCTCGCTGTAAACCACGTTGCCCACGGCACCCGCCACCGACTCCATGGCTTCCACTAGAGGCACCCCCGCGGCAAACATGGTGGCCAGGGTGCGGGCATAACGGGCAATCGCCGCCTTGCGCAGAATAGCGCCAATGATCGGCGCATGTAACAGGGTTTTATCGAGAAAGACATTGAAGCCTTTGGACCGTTTCTTGGCTTGCAGCAGGCCATAAATGACCAGGCCGATGCTGCCAAAAATAGCCCACCAGTAGGACTGGAATATTTTGGATAATTCAATCACAAATTTGGTCATGGCCGGCAAATCCGCGCCAAAGCCAGCAAATAGAGTCTGGAACATCGGGATAACAAAAATCAGCAGAATGGCGGTAATGACGAAGGCGACGATCATGACGGCAGCCGGATAGAACAGCGCTTTTTTAATTTTCCCCTTGATGGCCTCGGTCTTCTCCTTATAGTTGGCGACCTTGTCGAGGATGTCATCCAGAATACCGGCATGCTCACCGGCCTGCACCAGGTTGCAGTATAGTTCATCAAACTGATAGGGATGTTTTTTCAGCGCTTCGGAGAGGTTGCTGCCGCTTTCGATGTCCGTTTTAATGGCGAACAGCAATTCCTGCATGCCTTTGTTTTCATGGCCGCGGCCGATAATGTCAAAGGCCTGTACCAGGGGCACCCCCGAACTCATCATGGTGGCCAGCTGGCGGCTGAAAATAGAGATATCGGCTGCTTTGACTTTCCGGCTGCCGCCAAACAAGGGCGCTGATTTTTTCTTGACCTTGGTCGGATTGATGCCCTGGCGGCGCAGATTGGCCTTGACCAGGGACAGATTGTGGCTGGTGGTTTCACCTTTGACAACATGACCCTTGCTGTCCTTGCCTTCCCAGGTGAAGGTGCTTTTCTTGAGTGCTTTTTCCGCCATGCGTTTATTCCTGTCAATTTACCGGTTTGCTGCAAATGCTGATTAATCTCTATTGGGTTTAATTCCCTGCTACTTGCAGCGAAAAACGGTAGGATGGGTAGAACGAAGTGAAACCCATCAGCACGCTTGCTTGCATGGGTTTCACTTCGTTCTACCCATCCTACAACTTAATACCCCGTCAGCTTGCTGCGGGGTAGTTTGTTCCGTTTGTGGTGAGCCTGTCGAAGTATGAACGGAAAAATTAATCAGCGTTTCCATAGCGTTGCTCACTCTTTGGAAACCCGGTTTACTTCATCCAGACTGGTGATGCCGTTTTTAACCTTCAGCAGGCCCGATTGGCGCAAATCCGGGATGCCTTCTTTTTGAGCCTGATCGGCCAGCTCAATAGCATTGGTGCCCGCCATGATCATGCGTTCCATTTCTTCTGACAGCGGCATTACCTGATAGATCCCGACACGTCCTTTATAGCCATCCGTGCATTGATCACAGCCTTTGGGACCGTAAATTTTCAGTCCTCCGGCAAGATCTTTTTCTGTGAAACCTTCTTCCAGCAGCGCTTCTTTGGGAATGTCGAGTTCCTGCTTGCATTCTTTGCATAGCCGCCGCGCCAGACGTTGGGCAATGATGATGTTCACCGCCGAGGCAATATTATAGGGGGGTACGCCCATATTGACCATGCGGGTCAGGGTTTGAGGGGCATCATTGGTATGCAGGGTGGAGAGGACCATATGGCCGGTCTGGGCTGCCTTGACAGCGATCTCAGCAGTTTCGCGATCCCGAATTTCGCCGACCAGAATAATATCCGGATCCTGACGCAGGAAGGCGCGCATGGCGGTGGAGAAATCCAGCCCGACTCTGAGATTGACGTTAACCTGGTTGATACCGGCAAGGTTGATTTCCACCGGATCCTCAGCAGTGGAAATATTGTTGTCCGGCGTATTGAGAATATTGACGCCGGTATAAAGCGTGACGGTTTTACCGCTGCCAGTGGGTCCCGTAACCAGAAACATACCATAAGGTTTGTACAGCGCTTCAAGGAACAGCGCCTTTTGCTCAGGTTCAAAGCCCAGCGCATCCACCCCCAGTTTGGCGCTGTTAGGATCCAGGATACGCAGCACGATTTTTTCCCCGAACAGGGTCGGGCAGGTGTTGACACGAAAATCGATGGCGCGATTTTTTGACAGATTCAGCTTGATGCGGCCATCCTGAGGCACCCGGCGCTCGGATATATCCAGGCGCGACATGACTTTCAGGCGGGCGGACAGACGCGGCGCCATATTGATGGGCGGGGCAGCCACTTCCTTCAGGATTCCATCCACGCGGAAACGCACGCGATAGGATTTTTCATAAGGTTCAAAGTGAATATCGGATGCGCCCTTATTGATGGCATCGAGCAGCACCTTGTTGACGAAACGCACGACCGGCGTATCGTCCGCTTCGGATTCGGTGACCGGATTTTTGTCTTCTTCCTCATCGACAAACTCGACATTATCGAGATCGGCATCCCCCAGCGCGGAAAGGCCAGTGTCGGATTCCTCCATGATTTTGTCGATGGTGCGCCCGAGTTTATCGTCCAGTACCAGGATGGGTTCAGTTGGGACGCCGACGTGGAACTTGATTTCATCCAGGGCCTGCAGGTTAGTAGGGTCAGAAACCGCAATATAAAGGCGGTTGCCGCGCTTGAAAATGGGCAGGCTGCGGTGTTTTCGGATCAGGCTTTCCTGGACCAGTCTGACCGTATCCGGCTCAATGCCGATGCTGTCGATGTCAAACAGAGGTACGCCGAATTCTTCCGCCGCTGAACAGGCGATGGTCTGACTGTTGACAAGGTTTTTATTGACCAGATGGGTGACGAAGGGGATTTTCTCTTTATAAGCTGTTTTCTGGGCCTTCAAGGCCTGATCATCATCCAGCAGGCCATCGGCAACCAAACGCCGGGCCAGACCGCCCAGGTGAGCTTGCGTTGCAGGGGTCGCCATAATCATTTGTTATCTTTCATTCATATTGGCCTGACTTTGTGTGTTCTGCGAGCAAGGTGAAAAATGCAGAAATGGACCCAGCTTTATAACCATTTGCCGTAGATATTTCAAGCGCTTATCAGTGGTTATCAGAACTGGCCCAGGTTTATTTATCGGCCCGGGCCAGAGCCAACTTGATATCAGAAGACAAAAATTGCGAGCTATTTCCCCTCAGGGAGGAATTCTGATGCATGGGAATAACAGTATAACTTCATTATTCAGGAGGTGCGTCAATTGCTTGCGGTCAGGATATCCGTCGCCGTCAGCATGTTTTGACCTGTCGCCGTCACGGTATAACACTGGGTGGGGTTGCCCGCAGCATCGGTGGCACCAGTACCTCCCCCCCCGAGGACGCAGTTTGCGACAGTATAGGTAAAATTCAACCTGGCGAGATTGGCGGCATCTGTCAGCGTGGGATCCCACGGCGTAGGGGTCCACTGGCGGTTACTGTTAGTGATGAGAGCAGCAGTACTGGCCCCGGTGAAGAAAAAATTATTTTCCTGGAAGAACTCCGTCTGATCGAGTTTAAGGGCGCTGATACTGTTGG
>CAZQVV010000012.1:0-40918 GCA_964596835.1 uncultured Thiohalophilus sp.
CGCTTGCTTCGGTCGTTATGTTGGCTATCCATTATTATCCCGGTTAGTATCTTAGGAATAATTTTCTGCGCATTTTGTAGAAAATTATTTCGTGAAGGTACTTATCTTGTGGTTTATCCAGGTCAGGCGAGTATTGAGAAAAATAAGATTAAGGAGAATGAATAATGAGTGAAGTTGAGACAGGAATCGATTACGGGCCACTGGCTGTTTTAATCGGAGTCTGGGAAGGTGATCGGGGGGAGGACATTGCCCCCGAACCGGATGGCGAGGAACACAATCCTTATTATGAAACGATTGTGTTCGATGCCGTTGGTGATGTAACTAATGCCGAGTCGCAGACGCTGGTGGCGCTGCACTATCGACAGGTCGTCAAGCGCAAATCCGATGATAAAGTTTTTCATCATGAAACCGGGTACTGGTTGTGGGATGCCGGGAACGGTACGATCATGCACTCACTGACCATTCCCCGGGCTGTCGCGCTACTGGCCGGAGGCAAGTCCCATAAGGACGGCAATGCCACGGTGTTTGAAGTTCAGGCAAAGTGGGGTGATCCGGACTGGGGTATTACGCAATCACCCTTTATGCGGGACAACGCCAAAACCACCGCGTTTACGCATACGATCACCGTCACCGGTGATGAACTCAGCTACAGGGAAACCACGATGCTGGAGATCTATGGACGCAGTTTTGAACATACGGATAAAAATATTCTGACACGTCTGGGTTGAAATGTTTTTCCTGTGAGAATGTTGGGCCTGGTTTTACTCCGCCCACAATTAGTTAAAAATGCTGTAACTGTTCAGTAAAACAGGTTACTCCTGAAAATCCGCACAGGGCAGATTTTTTAACGTAGCTTTGGGCGACAAAAAGATGTGCCTGTGGTGATTCACCTTGCTCGGTGCCTGTATACAGCAATTGTGCTGAATAGTTACAAAATGTTAAATTTTAAACAAGTATTGAACTAGCCGGTAGGTTGGGTTGAGTAAAACGAAGCCCAACAAGAACAGGCCTCTCCTTCGGTTACCCGCACTCATTATCTCAAGGTTTTGCTGTAATCGTTGCCGCGCTGAATCACCAGACATAAAACATCATAACCCAGCTTAAGCCTACCAGACTGGCGCTGCTCATGATGATGGTCCAGGCGGCCAGTTGCCGCCAGCGGGCTGTTTTATGCTGTATGAGCAGACGCCAGAGCAGGAATGCGCTCCAGACATAGGCCAGAATTAGCAGACTGGCGCGCAATTCTGGAATGCCAATTAGATCGAGGCGTTCGGCCTTGAGTATGCCCAGGGTAAGCGAGGACAGGCCAAGGAAAATACTGAGTCCCGCCAGCGGTGTCAGGGCATAGCCCAGACGCCAGGGGATGCGGCTTTCTTCTTTAAGGAGGCGTCCTGCCAACCAGAGCCCGCCGAGGATCAGGCCGCCGATGCTGAAAGCCATGGCGCCGATGTAAAGCAGGATGCTGGCACCGTCCAGCCAGGTGAATACGTCGTTGGTTTGGGGATAATGGGTTAGCAGCCACCAGGGTGCGTTGTCATTCAGCATCCAGAAACTGTTTCGTTCGATCAGCCATCCGGCGATGCTCTCTTTCATTTGCACGAACCAGGGGGATGCGGACCACTGGAAGGCGCCCGTAGCGACGCCGAGCATCCCGAACAGTAGTAGAAGGATGTCCCAGTGATTAGCCTCTTCCTTTTCAATAGACAGAATTTCCGTATTCGGTGAGCGGATTTTCAGGCTGACGGCATTGCGGTGTCCACTGCAACGGCCGCACATGTGGCAGGTGCTGTTGCCGGTCATGGCGCGGATGTTGATCAGGGGTGCGCAGTCCACCGCCGGTGTACGCCGCGGCGCCTGTTTCCAGGCATCCCGATCCACATAAAAGTGTATCGGCGCCAGTCGTGAGAGCAGGGAGAAAACCCCGTTAGCGGGGCACAGGTGGCGGCACCAGACCCGTTTGCCGCGCCCATAAATAAAACCGACGAGCATGGCGGCCAGGGTGGAGCCACCGAGGATCAACAAGGTCGCCTTTGGATATTCATAGACGCTCACCAGTTGGCCATACACGGTGGTGAGCATGAAGGCGACGAAAGGCCAGCCGCCCCAACGCATCCAGTGGGGAATGGCATGACCCAGACCGTAGCGGCTCGACCATTCACTCAGCGCCCCCTCAGGGCAGAACACACCGCACCAGACTCGCCCCAGCAGGATCATGCTCAACATAACGAAAGGCCACCAGATCCCCCAGAACAGAAATTGGGCAAACAGGATCAGGTTCTCATAGAAGTGTACATAATCTTTAGGCAGGGGCAGGAAGGCCGGCCAGATCAGCAGGCCCAGGTAAAAGACCACCACGGTCCACTGAATGCTCTGGATGAGCTTTCGCCGCGCCTGCATGAGGTCACCCAGGCGTTGTAGCCAGGGACGGCGGGAAAGGGGAAGAGAGAGGGTTTCGGCGATTTCATTCATGAGAAGAAGGTTCAGATTTAAGGCTTGCTTTTTGCGGGCTGATTGCAGGAGAGCAGCGTCTGGCGGATCGGCGCAGCAGGAGGCTGACCAACAGCCAGTAGGCGGCATAGATCAGCAATAGCATCAGCGCCGGGTGGGCGCGATAGCCGGTGAAGGCGGCGATGAGTCCCCCCAGACGGCTACTGTCGTCGAGCAGAAAACTGCTGTTCCAGACGGGGTCAATCAGTGCGGGCAGCCAGCCGAGGCCAATCATGCGATCCACCGCATCGACCAGCAGGGCTGAGGCCAGCAATAGCAGTAGGATTTCGCTGAAGCGGAAAAACACTTTCCAGGAGAAAAAACGGCTACCCTGTGACAGCAGCCAGAAACTGAAAAAGGCAAGAACAAAGCCACCGGCTGCGGCCGCGATGAACTGTAGTTGTTCACCGCCGTGTTGCGCCATGCCGGTGCCATAGAGAAAAATCACGGTTTCGGCGCCTTCCCGACCGACGGCAATGGCAGCCAGTGCGGCCATGCCCCACCAGTTGGCCTGTTCATGGGCGCGTTGCATACCGACTTCCAGATCGCGCTTGAGCGTGCGCCCATGGCGGCGCATCCACAGCACCATCTGGGTGATCAGCGCTGCAGCGATCAGCATAATGGCAATCTGGAAGTATTCCAGTGCTGTGCCCGCCAGTTCGCTTTGCACCTTCAGCATGACGAAGGCTAGTCCCACGGCCAGGGCAACGCCTGCCAGTACGCCGCCCCATAGAAAGCGCATCCCGTAGCCGGTATCGGGCTGATTTTTCAACCACGTATAAAGGATGCCGATCACCAGCATGGCCTCGACACTTTCACGCCAAACGATAAATACAACGCTGTCCAAGATGATTCTCCGTGGTCTTTCCTGTCTGATTTATTCAGCCATAATATGTCCTTGAGCCGTGTCCGGATGAAAATCGCCGAAGAAGCGATACCGTCCCGGTTTCAGCGGGGCGAACACGATCGAACGAGTGACACCTTCGGCGATCACCGATTCCTTGCGCAGTTGCTTGCTTTCAAATTCTTCCGGTCCCGGACCCTGGTTGGTAATGACGATTTTGAAGCGGGTGCGGGCCGGAACGCTGAGAGTTTGCGGCTCAAAATGGCCATCCTTGATGGTCAGTTTGTAGGCGGGCAAGGCGGCCTGGGCGCTGGCCGATAATAACAGGCCGCCCAGTAAGAGTAAGGAAGGCAATGAGGCAAGACGGATTCTGTTCATATCGGCTCTCTCTTATATAAGGTCAGTTCTTTCGCGCGGGGGGGGTCTCATTTTTGCGGTCGGGGGAAAGACGTCCATAAATCAGTAGCCTCCCCGCTTACCGATACCGGCATAAATAAACGTGTACTCCACATCAAACGGCTTGAACCAGGGACGCACACCGGTGAGACGATCGGTATGGCGGGCAAAGTACTTGCCGGTGAGGTTTTGTGGTGCATCGGGTGGATAAATGGTGTATTTGAGCGTGTATTTGCCCGGTCCCATGAGTTTGACGTTATCGCCATAATGCGGGCCGTCATTGGCGACCATCGGCAGGAGGTTACCGCGGATAACCCTGTCTGAACCCTTTTTGCGCAATTCGTATTTCACATACAGGTAGGGGATCCAGTCGCCTTCTGCAAAACCGTTGACGTTGCTCTCCAGAGCACGGATATCGGCTTCAAGATGAATGTCAGATTTTTCTGATGGCCTCATCAGGTTGGCCGGTGCCATGCGCACCGGTTGCAGATAGATGGCGGCGATTTCCATGCCGTTGCGCTGTTTCGGTGTCCCGGCAGGGTATTCCCGCGACCAGGCCTGGGTGGCGGTCAACAGGAAGAGCACCAGGAGGGCGGCTTTTTGAGGGAAAAGGCGCACGGTCATAATCGTATCCTTAAAATCAATCTAAATGTTAATCAATATCATTTAGATAATATTAAAATCCTGGGGCGAGGTCAAGGAGGTATTTCATCGTAGGCCATGGTTGGCGTCGAAATATTGTTGGTAAGGGCAAAGAGGCCTATTTCTATGTCGCATTCTGTTGGTTAATCCTCCGCCGGCTTGTTGCAGGGTGGCTCATTGAAAGCTGAGGGATCCCCACAAAATAAGCTATTAAAATTAAATAGATAAAAGAAATATCCGCCAATAAACGCCAATAAACGCGAATATTTTACGTTGATGCCCTGCGGCGCAGAACACAATCATGAATGCTTTTGCCCTTATTTGCGTATATTCGCGTTCATTTGCGTACGGATAAGCTTTTGACTGTTAGAAAATATCCGTGGGGATATCTCAGCATTTGGAGGGAGTTGAGTACCTATTATTTTAATGGAAATTAAATATTTCAGGTAATCAGTCGTTATTACTCGGTGAATACTGAAATTCCGGTCGGGAGGCTACTGCCAGCCTCTATTTTTGCGCCGGAAGAATCATCTTCTCTAACAGATGGCTGTGTAAACCATGACCCTGAAAACCATGACCCTGAAAACCCGTTTCACCCTGATAGCCGTTGTGACGGTGGTACTGGTGGCGATGGCGGTCTTTATTGCGGAACAGCTGCGTCATAATGAGGCGAGCAGGCAGTATAGTGAGGCGGCTATCCGCGGAAAAAAAATGCTTTGGCAGGAACTTGTGACCAATGTTCTCCAGCAGCTTACGGTCGATGCTCGCATCGAGGCGCCGACGGTGTTCGGGAAGGCGGATCTGTCTGAGGCGATACAACATGGTGACAGGAAGGGCATACAGAAGATTGCGACCGGCGCCTTTGAATCCTGGCAGGATGATATTTTTTCCCGCATGCAGATTGTGGACGCCTCAGGCAGAATACTGTTTTCCTCCTCGGGCAATACTTCCGGCGCAACTGATAGGATCCTGGTGAATGCAGTGTTGCAGGGCAGGAAATTTTCCCGGGGTGTTGAGAAAGATAAGGATGGCCGCCCAGTCGCCCTGGTCGCTTTCCCGATAATCGATAAGGGCCAGTTGATCGGTGCGGGCGTGTTTGCCAGCAATCTGCATAATGCACTGAACAAATTCAAAAAAATAGAAGATGCAGAGGCCTTCATCATCGGCCAGTCCGGCAGGCTGGAAGACAGCACCCATGAGGGCCTGTTCGCCGCACTCAACCTGGATCCGGCTACCCTCTCAGCGCAGCAGAAAACACTGATCCATAAACTCAATGGCAGAATCTATACCATTTCCGTCCTGCCTGTTCCTGATGATAACCATCAGCCGATCGCCTATCTTGTCAGCGCTCATGACACCACGGAGGGTTATCTGGCGCAGCAGCGCATCCAGATCATCGCCTATACGGGCATTATGATCATTGCGGTGTTGGCGATTGGCGGACTATTCTGGTACATGCGGCGTTCATTCCAGCCCCTGGATGCGCTGCTGGATACAGTTAAACGCCTGGGCAAGGGCGATACTGACGCTCGCGCTAGCGTTATCAGCGATGATGAAATTGGTGAACTGGCCGAAGCTTTCAACAAAATGGCGCAGAGAATCCAGGACAGCATTGAGTATGAACGCCAGCAGGGCGAGGACATCAAGGGCAAGGTGGAACTGATCATGGATGTGATCAACATGGCCTCGGAAGGCGATCTTACCGGCGAAATGATGGTCTATCGGGAACAAGACGTCATCGCGCAGCTGAGTGAGGGGATCCAGTCCATGCTGGACAATCTCAATTCCCTGGTTGCACGGGTCCAGCAATCGGGGATACAGGTGACGTCCTCCTCGACGGAAATTGCCGCTACAGCCAGGCAGCAGGAAGCCACGGTGACCGAACAGGCTGCGACCACCAACCAGATCAAGGCGACGGTGACCGAGATTTCCGCCACGGCCAAAGAGCTGGTGAACACGATGAATGAGGTTACAGGCGTGGCCTGGAAAACATCGGAAAATGCCAGTCAGGGTCAGGCCTCACTTAACAGTATGGCGGGTACCATGCAGCAGATGCTGGACGCGACGACCACCATCAGCTCGAAGCTGGCGGTATTGAGTGAAAAGGCCGGCAATATCAATACCGTGGTCACGACGATCACCAAGGTGGCGGATCAGACCAATTTACTATCACTCAATGCCGCTATCGAAGCGGAGAAGGCGGGTGAATATGGCGTCGGTTTTTCGGTGGTGGCCACCGAGATACGCCGACTTGCCGATCAGACTGCGGTGGCGACCTGGGACATCGAGCAAATGGTCAAGGAAATGCAGTCGGCGGTATCCGCCGGTGTTATGGGTATGGACAAATTCTCCGAGGAAGTACACCGGGGTGTCGATGAGGTCCGTAATGTAGGCTCGCAACTGGCCGAGGTGATCGAACAGGTGCAGACCTTGATTCCGCGGTTCGAGGAAGTGAATGGAGGCATGCAGTCACAGTCGCTGGGGGCGGAACAGATCAGTGAGGCAATGATCCAGCTAAGCGAAAGCGCACACCAGACGGCGGAATCCCTGAATCAGTCCAACAGCGCCATCGAGCAGTTGAACAAGGCCGCCCAGGGTTTGCAGGAAGGTGTCTCGCATTTCAAGGTCAAGTCCTGATGTTATTGCTGCTGTTCCGGATTGGTGACGAACGTTACGGGCTGGATGCCAGTCGGGTGGTGGAAGTGGCGCCGCGGGTTTGTCTGAAAATGATTCCGCAGGCGCCGGACTATATCGCCGGCCTGTTCGATTATCGAGGCCGCCCGGTGCCGGTGATCGATCTTTGCCGTCTGGGCAGTGGAGAAACCTGCAAGGACTGTATGACGACCCGAATTATCATAGTGGATTATGGGCAGGACAACCACCACAGGCGAATACTGGGGCTGTTGGCGGAGCAGGTCACCGAAACGGTAAAACAGGATCCGAAGGCATTGATATCTTCCAGCACGTCAATTGCCGCCATGCCCTGGCTGGGAGATTTTATAAAAGACGGTGAAGGCATGCTGCAATTGATTGAGATTGGTGGCTTACTGCCGAAGACGCTGCAAACCAGTCTGTTCACTGCATCGCCATGAATGGTAGCTATCATGCAGGATAAAACCGTGCAAGGTGAAGCCTTGCAGAAGAAACAGTCAGGCGTCATGATCAGCCGCCAGGTGCTGGGCCGGATTGAGACCATTCTCAAGGAAACGATGGGCTTGCACTCGGCATCCATCGGTTCCTCCATTATCGCCAGTGCTGTCCAGCGGCGGATGTTTGCCTGTGGACAGGAGCCTGCGGATATAAGCGCCGAAGCCTACCTTGCACAGCTTCTTGCATCAGGAGGGGAACTCGATGCCCTGATTGAGGAAGTCGTGATCCCTGAAACATGGTTTTTCAGAAATCGGAAGGCCTTCGATGCCCTGCGGCATTTTATCAGCAAGGAGTGGGCGCCAAAGCATGCGCAGGGGGTACTGCGTGTATTGAGTTTGCCCTGCTCGACAGGCGAGGAACCCTATTCTGTCGCCATAACGCTGTTGGATGCCGGTTTGCTGATGGATCAATTCCATATTGATGCGATCGACATCAGCATGCAGGCCCTCGCCAGGGCCAGGTGCGCGGTTTATGGCGAGAACGCCTTTCGCGGGAATGATCATGCTTTTCGTGATCGTTTTTTCCACCACACCAACGCGGGTTACGCGCTTGATGAAACGATCCGGCAGAGTGTCAATTTTACCCAGGCTAATATGCTGGATGCGGCATTCATGCCGGGGCAGGGACTGTACGATGTGATTTTTTGCCGCAATGTCATGATCTACTTTGACAACATAACACAGGTGCGGGTGGTTAAGGTGCTGAGCCGCCTGTTAAAACCTGCCGGCACTCTGTTCGTCGGCCATGCGGAATCGGGCATTATTCTGAATCATGGCTATGTCTCAGAGCATATACCCAGGGCCTTTGCTTTCCACAAGGTCGGACCCGGGCAGCGCGGCAGGTCTGAGCATCAAGGTCCTGTTGCGCATAAGAAAAAAATCAGACCGGTACTCCTGCCCCGTCCTCGCCCGTTTCCCAAGGTCTTGTTGCCGCCGGGTGACACGTTGCTGTCGGCTGACAGCCTGGAACAAGCGTTTTGTCTGGCGAACGAAGGGGATCTGGGCGAAGCCGCCGACCTGTGTGAAACCTGGTTGCAGCACAATGAACCCTGCGTGAGAGCCTATTATCTGCTGGGGCTGATCCGTGAGGCGGCCGGGAGCTGGCAACAGGCGGAGGAATATTTACGCAAGGCCGTTTATCTTCAGCCTGATCACCCGGAAGCACTGGTGCATCTGGCTCTGCTAGTGGAGCAGAGGGGAGATACGGCAGTGGCGGAAGTCCTGCGCCAGCGCGCGCGGCGTGCGGCTGAGCAGCATGCCTCCACCGCTCGACGCCATTCCCACACAGGCACATAGGTCGCGCGGATGGAGATCGAAGATTGCTGGAACCGGATCGGGGTATGGGCCAGGGTGGGTGAACGTTGCCCCGAACTGGAACGAGTCACTCACTGTTCTAACTGTGAGGTTTATTCCCGCGCCAGCCGCAGTATTCTGGAACAGGATTTTCCCGCCGAGTATCAGCAGGAATGGACCGAGGTTTACGCGCGTGAGGAACGGGCGCTGCAGCCCGGTGGTTTTAGTTCGGTGGTGATTTTCAGGCTGGGAGAGGAATGGTTCGCGCTTGCTTCGAGATTGATCGACGAGGTGGCAAGAATGAAACCTATTCACCGTTTGCCGCACGTTGACAGCAGTATGGTCAAAGGCCTGGTGAACATTCGCGGTGAGCTGAAGATCTGTGTTTCCCTGGGCGATATCCTGGGGCTGGAAAAGGTCTCGGTTACCCGGGTGGGAGAGCATGTTGTGTTTGATCGCATTATTATTGCGCACCACGACGACGGGCAGTTTGTATTCCCGGTCAGCGAGGTGCATGGCATCCATCATTATCAGGACGAGGATCTGGGCGGGGTTCCGGTGACGGTATCCAAAGGTACGGCCACCTATACCCTGGGTGTACTGAACTGGAAGGACCGGTGCGTCGCCTGCCTGGATAACGAATTATTATTTTATTCCCTGAACAAGAAGCTACAGTGACAGATAAAACCGGCAATAATTTAGGCGATTTCTCCATGCTGGAGCTGTTCCGTATGGAGGTGGAAAGTCAGGCGAGCATCCTTAGCAGCAGCCTGCTGGAACTGGAACAGGATCCGGGGCAACCAGCGCGCCTGGAAGCGCTAATGCGTGCGGCGCATTCGATCAAGGGTGCGGCGCGCATGGTCGATGTGGACGCTGCGGTGCGTGTGGCCCATGTGATGGAAGACTGTTTTGTCGCCGCCCAGCAGGGCGAGATCAGCATGGATGGAGATCGCGTCGATGTTCTGCTCAAAGGCGTGGATATGCTGGTTCTGATCGCGGCAGAAGGAGAAGCTGCTGCCCCGCCGGAGGAGGTGACGGTGCTGGTCAATCAGCTCTCAGCCATTCTTGGCGAAGAGGCACCGGAGGAAACGGCAAACGCCGGATCAACATCGGAATCCGACTCAACGGCGCCTGCGCCGGAAAGGACACCGGCATCTGCTCCGGAAAGGACACCGGCGCCCGAAACAAAACCCACGTCGGCAGATGAAAATCAAACCAGCCCATCGTCTGCCGCCCCGGTTGCGAAGGTGACACCCATGCCACAGGGAGGCGCTATGGATGCGGTGCGGGATAGCGCTATTCGCGTATCGGCGGAAAACCTGAACCGGCTGATGGGGCTGGCCGGCGAGGTGCAGGTAGTGTCGCAGGGGCTGCGACCTTTCAGTCTTTCTCTCTTGCATCTCAAGCACCACCAGGCCGAACTCATCGCCACTCTGGACGAACTGGGCAACGTTGTGGAGGACGATGAGTACGTTCGCAGCCTGCTGACGAATCTCCAGCACAAGGCTGCCACCTGCCGCGAGCTGCTGAGCGAGCAGATCACCGAACTGGATGATTACGAGTGCCGCAGCCAGGGGTTGGCGAAGCGCCTCAACAGTGAGGTTATCAGCAGCCGTATGCAGCCATTCATGGACGGGGTGCAGGGTTTTCAGCGCATGGTACGCGACGTGGCGCGTTCTCTGGGCAAGAACGTGAACTTTATTATCCGTGGCCAGACGACGCCGGTGGATCGTGAGATCCTGGCGAAAATCGAGGCGCCACTCAACCATTTGCTGCGCAATGCAATCGATCATGGTATTGAGGATCCCGCGTGTCGGCAGCAAGCGGGGAAGCCGGAACAGGCGACACTCTGTCTCGAAGCTCAGCACAGCTCGGGGATGCTGTCCATTAGCGTCGAGGACGACGGCCAGGGGATCGATCTGGAAAGTCTGCGCACAAAAATTGTCAGGAAAAAAATGGTCAGCGAGAAAATGGCGGCTCAAATGATGGAAAGTGAGCTGATGGAATTCCTGTTTCTGCCCGGGTTTTCTACCCGGGACGATGTGACGGAAATTTCAGGCCGCGGGGTAGGGCTGGACGTGGTGCATAGTGTGGTGCAGGAAATGCGCGGCGTGGTGCGCGCCACATCGGAGCCGGGCAAAGGCATGCGTTTCCATTTACAGTTGCCACTTACTTTGTCGGTGATTCGGGCGCTGTTGGTCGAGATCGCCGGTGAACCCTATGCGTTTCCCCTGGCGCGGATTGAACACACTCTGAAGCTGGCGCGTAAAAAAATTGAGTTGCTGGAAGGGTGCCAGTACTTCACCCACGGCAGCCAGCACGTCGGACTGGTTTCCGCGCATCAGATCCTGGAACTGGGAGCGCCGGTGCTGGAAGAGGAGGAGGCTGCCGTGGTGATGTTGGGTGAACGGCTGAACTGTTATGGCGTGGTGGTCGATCGTTTTCTAGGGGAACACAATCTGGTGGTGCAGCCACTGGATCCCCGCCTGGGCAAGATCAGGGATATTAGCGCCGGGGCCATTCTGGATGATGGCAGCCTGTGCCTGATCCTGGATGTGGATGATCTGTTGCGTTCCACCGACCTCATCGTTTCCGGTGGGCGGTTGGATAAAATCAGCCGTTCGCCTCAGGCTGACGACGCCGTCAAACCCAGCAAACGTATCCTGGTGGTGGATGACTCCATTACGGTACGTGAGGTCGAACGCGGTATGTTGGAAGTCAGAGGCTACTCGGTTGAGGTGGCGGTGGACGGAATGGATGGCTGGAATGCCGTGCGCACCGGCAAATACGATCTGGTGATCAGTGATATCGATATGCCGCGCATGAACGGTTTTGAATTTGTTGAACGGATGAAAAAGGACCCGGGCCTGAAATCGACGCCGGTGATGATCGTCTCCTACAAAGATCGGGAAGAAGATCGAATTCGTGGCCTGGAGGCAGGCGCCGACTACTACCTGACCAAGGGCAGTTTCCATGATGAGACCCTGCTGGATGCCGTGCGGGATCTTATCGGTGAGGTTTGAATATGGACAAGAATAGTTGGGTAGGAGAAGGGGGGCACGGTCACTTCCTTCGGCCGCCCACCCTGCGCTTAATTAGGGGCGTCCTGCTAAATAATGAGTGACGGGAATATGCAAGCTGTATGAATATAGCAATTGTCAATGATACGAAAATGGCGGTGGAAAGCCTGCGCCGGATTGTCACGTCGATCCCGGAGTACCAATTGGCCTGGGTCGCCTATGACGGATCGGAGGCGGTCAAACAATGCGCTCGGGTGCGTCCTGATGTCATTTTGATGGATCTGATCATGCCCGTGATGGATGGTGTGGAAGCGACCCGACAGATCATGGCGGCATCGCCCTGCGCCATCCTGGTGGTAACATCCACCGTTACCGGCAACGCCGCCAAGGTATTTGAGGCCATGGGTGCTGGCGCCCTGGATGCGGTTAATACACCGGTGTTGGGCCTATCGGGTACCGGGGAGGGGCGCGAGGCGCTGCTTTTGAAACTCAGAACTATCGGTCGCCTCATTGCCGGTCATCAAGCGCCAATATCCATGCTCCCGTCCACGGCGCATGCTTCGGAATCAACGACCATGCCGCCACTGCTGGCGATGGGCGCTTCCACGGGTGGACCGGCGGCGCTGGCCGCCATTCTCTCCGGTTTTCCGCAGGACTTTTCTGCGGCGGTGGTTATTGTGCAGCATGTGGATGAGCAGTTTACCGACAGCTTCGCCGAGTGGTTGAACCTACAGACCCGCCTGCCGGTGCGGCGGGCAAACCGGGGTGATTTTCCGCAAAGGGGGCAGGTACTGATCGCCGGTGGTCAGGAGCATCTTGTTCTCAGAGAATCCGGCTGCCTGGACTATGCTTCGGATCCAGAGGATTATCCTTACCGGCCTTCGGTGACGGTATTTTTTGAGAGCGTGGCCCTGCGTTGGCCGACTGATGTCACCGGCGTATTACTCACCGGCATGGGCCGGGATGGGGCGCAGGGATTGCTGGCCTTGCGCCAACGTGGTTTTCATACGATTGCACAGGATGAGGCCAGCTGTTCCGTTTATGGCATGCCCAGGGCGGCGGCGCGGCTGAATGCGGCCGTAGAAATTCTATCGCTGGAGCAGATTGCACCGGCACTGGCACAGCGTTTTCCCGTTATTCCAGAATGCCGCTCGGGAAGGAAGGGCGGGGTATGAGCCGGGCAGAGGTATCTACAGAGTCCCCCCTGCTTGAGGAACGAGGAAGCCGGGTTGTAGTGTTGCTGGTAGATGATCAGGCCATGGTCGCCGAAGGCATACGCCGCATGCTGGTGGATGAGGAGATGGAATTCCATTATTGCAGCGATCCCAAGGCCGCCATCCAGACAGCAACGGATATTGGCGCGACCACCATTCTCCAGGATCTGGTGATGCCGGGTGTCGATGGCATGACCATGGTGCGTTTCTATCGTAACCATCCCGCGACCCGGAATATTCCGATCATCGTGCTTTCAACCAGAGAGGATCCCAAAATAAAAAGCGATGCCTTCAACAATGGCGCGACAGACTACCTGGTCAAGCTTCCGGACAAGGTAGAACTGGTTGCCCGTATTCAGGCCCACTCCCGCAGTTTTATGGCGCAACTGGAACGCGATGCCGCGTTTGCGGAACTGCACAGCATGCAAAAGCAGTTGGAAGAGGCCAACGCGCAGCTACAGTTGCAGAACGAGGAACTGGATCGCCTGTCCTCCCAGGATGGTCTTACCGGGATTGCCAACCGCCGCCATTTTGATCAGGTGCTTGAAGCCGAATGGCGGCGCGCCGACCGGGAACAGACGATGTTGTCACTGATCATGACGGATATTGATTTTTTCAAACTCTTCAATGACAACTATGGACACCAGGGTGGAGATGATTGCCTTAAACAGGTATCGGCGGCGATGCAAAAAGCCATTTGCCGTCCCGGTGATCTGGTGGCGCGTTATGGCGGCGAGGAATTTGTGATAATCCTACCCAATACCCCGGCGCAAAGTGCTATGACTATTGCGGAGAAACTCTGCGCCAGCGTCAGGGATCTTAAAATAAAACACGAATTGTCCAAGGTCAGCGATGTCGTCACTTTCAGCATGGGTGTGGCGACCATGATCCCCGCCCCGGGAGCAGTCTCGGGATGGCTGATCAGCGCCGCCGACCAGGCTCTGTATGAGGCGAAGGAGGAAGGCCGTAACCGGGTCTGCCAGGCATCCACATGCCGTGAAGCCCACTGAACCTATCAATACAGCCTTGACGGCGTACTGGTTTGGCTCGATCCTACAATATACGGTATGATCCAGGTTCTTAATCGTTTCCCCCCTGAATGCTGTTTTGACTGTGCCGGGTATTTTATGAACCTGAATTTTCTGGATTTTGAACAACCCATCGCGGAGCTGGAAGCGAAAATTGAAGAACTGCGTTACGTGGGTTCTGACAACGAGATTAATATCAGCGAGGAAATCAGTCGTTTACAGAGCAAGAGCCGCGAACTGACGGAATCTATTTTTTCCAGTCTACAGTCCGCACAGGTCGCACAACTGGCCCGCCATCCCCAGCGTCCCTATTTCCTGGACTACGTCGAGCGTATTTTCACCGATTTTGAGGAATTGCACGGCGATCGCGCCTATGCGGATGATCCCGCGATCATCGCCGGGCTGGCGCGCCTGGAGGGCAAACCGGTGCTGATTATGGGGCAGCAGAAGGGTCGGGATACCCGGGAAAAAATTCGCCGCAACTTCGGCATGCCGCGCCCGGAAGGGTACCGCAAAGCTCAGCGCCTGTTCCATATGGCGGAACGATTCAAACTGCCCCTGCTGACGTTTATCGATACCCCTGGTGCCTATCCCGGCCTGGGGGCGGAAGAGCGGAGCCAGAGTGAAGCGATTGCCCGCAACCTGCTGATCTTGTCCCAGTTGAAGACCCCCATCATTAGTACCGTGATTGGCGAGGGCGGTTCCGGCGGCGCACTGGCCATTGGTGTGGGTGATCGCCTGCTGATGCTACAGTACAGCACCTATTCTGTTATTTCACCAGAGGGCTGTGCCTCTATTTTATGGAAGAGTGCGGACAAGGCCGCCGAAGCGGCAGAAGCTATGGGCCTGACCGCACCGCGCCTTAAGGAACTGGGCCTGGTTGACGCCATTATCAATGAACCGCTGGGGGGGGCGCACCGGGACATTGATGCGACTGCCGCTAGTCTCAAAACGGCGCTGATTGAAAGCCTGGAGACGCTGGAATCCATCGCGCTGGACAAGCTGCTGGATCAGCGTTATGAAAAACTGGTGGGTTACGGCAATTACACCGAATAGGGTGTGAATTATACCAACACGGTTGAAAAAACAGGTAGGTTGGGCTGAGCGCGAGCGAAGCCCAACATTATACGTCGGCGTGTTGGGCTTCGTTTCACTCAGCGCCAACCTACATTTAGTTCCGGGGAAGCGCTAATGATCCCTCTGCTCGACACCCTGCTGGCTCAATTAAAACAATTCCCTCCCGCCCGGCACTACCGGGTGGCCTACAGCGGTGGGTGCGATTCTCATGTTCTCCTGCATGCCCTCGCTGCAATCAGAGATCAACTGCCTGAAACTAAAATTTCTGCCCTGCATGTTAATCACGGTCTTGCCGAGGAGGCCGATCACTGGGCGGCGCATTGTGAGCAGGTAGCCGCTGGGCTGGGTGTGGCTTTTCAGGCTGTGTCAGTGGATGGCATGGGGGAGGCGGGCGAGAGTCCGGAAGCGGCGGCCCGCCAGGCGCGTTATCATGTCTTTAAGCAGATGATGGCAGAAGGCGATGGATTGTTGCTGGCGCATCACGAAGATGATCAGGGCGAGACTCTGTTGCTGCAATTGTTTCGCGGTGCAGGAGTGCGGGGTTTAGCGGCCATGCCACGTCATACGACACTTGCTAAGGGTTGGCTGGGCCGGCCGTTGCTGAGCCTCTCCCGTCGGCGCCTGCGTGACTATGCGAATGAAGCCGGGTTGAACTGGATTGAGGATCCGGGCAATCAGTCGCAGGATTTTGATCGCAATTTTTTGCGGCACAACATTATCCCGGATCTGCTGCCGCGCTGGCCCGCTTTAGCGCATACGCTGGCGCGTGCGGCGCAACATCAGTCGGCGGCAAGTCGCCTGCTGGATGAACGGGCGGCAGAAGATATGGCGGTGCTGGCTGGCAGTCGGTCGGGCTGTCTTTCTATTCGCGGCCTGAGCTTGCTGAGCCGGGAACGTCAGGACAACGTGCTGCGTTACTGGATCCGCATGCATGGGCTTTTGTCACCATCTTTCGTGCAGTTGCAGCGTATCCAGGTTGAAGTGCTGTCTGCGCGGGACGATGCGCAACCGCAAGTGGGCTGGGCGGGCAGTGTAGTTCGGCGTTATCGGGATGATCTGTATTTACTATCAGCAAAGTTAGACGTAAGCAACAGTGAGTCCCTGAGCTGGGATTTAAAAACGGAACTGCGTCTGTCGGATGGTCGTTGTTTAAAGCTTGAACGGCGGCAAGGGGCAGGACTGAAAGCATCCCTTCAGGGGCGTTCGGATGTGTCGGTGCGGTTCCGTCAGGGGGGGGAAGTTTGCCGCCCGCTCGGACGCAAACAGGCGCACCGGTTGAAGACATTGTGGCAGGAATGGGGGGTGCCGCCCTGGGAACGAAACCGCATCCCCCTGATTTATGCAGGCGGGGAAATTATCCAGGTACTCGGTTACTGTATTTGCGAACCCTGGCAAGCTAATGCAGATGAAGCAGGGCTAATTGTCACAGAACAGGTATAAGCCTGTCCACAGTGATTGAAACAGCGTCCGAAAACAGCGACAATGCATCCCCAGCAAACGTTCCTGACGCATGTTCGAACAATCCCCTGCAATGCGGGAAAATGACAGGAATTTCATCCACTTCTTGATTGCTGGCGATTACATGACGAAGTATATATTTGTTACCGGTGGCGTCGTTTCCTCACTTGGAAAAGGCATTGCCTCCGCGTCTCTTGCGGCGATTCTTGAATCCCGCGGACTTAGTGTGACCTTATTGAAACTGGATCCCTACATCAATGTGGATCCCGGCACCATGAGTCCTTTCCAGCACGGTGAAGTCTTCGTCACCGAGGACGGCGCCGAAACCGATCTCGATCTGGGGCATTATGAACGCTTCGTGAATACCACCATGAAGCAGAGCAATAACTTCACTACCGGGCGCATCTATGCCGATGTGATCAGCAAGGAACGTCGTGGTGACTACCTGGGCGGCACGGTGCAGGTGATTCCACATATCACCGATGAAATCAAGCGCTGCATTATCAAAGGCGCCGCCGATGTCGATGTCGCTATGGTCGAAATCGGCGGCACGGTCGGTGATATCGAGTCACTGCCGTTTCTCGAAGCGATTCGCCAGATGGGCGTGGAAATGGGGCATGACAATGCACTCTACATGCATCTAACGCTGCTGCCTTATATTCCCACTGCCGGGGAAATCAAGACCAAGCCTACCCAGCATTCGGTAAAGGAGCTGCGCTCCATCGGTATTCAGCCGGACGTATTATTGTGCCGCGCGGATCGGCCTCTGCCAGAAGAAGAGCGGCGCAAGATTGCCCTGTTTACCAATGTCGAGGCGCGGGCGGTGATTTCTGCTGAAGATGCCGAGAGTATTTACAGAATCCCACAGATGCTCCATGAAGAAGGGCTGGATGAAATCGTGGTTGAGAAATTGCATCTGGACTGCGGCCCGCCGGATCTGTCTGAATGGATCGCGGTGACTGAAGCCCAGGCTAACCCAACTGGCGAGATTACCATTACTATGGTGGGCAAGTATGTGGAGCTTACCGAAGCTTACAAGTCTTTGTCCGAAGCCTTGATCCATGCCGGTCTGCACACCTATACAAAAATCCGTATCGTCTATATTGATTCGGAAGAAATTGAAAAATCCGGAACGGATTGTCTGGCCGGGGTGGACGCGATTTTGGTGCCTGGTGGTTTTGGCCTGCGGGGCGTGGAAGGCAAGATTGAAGCGGTGCGTTTTGCCCGTGAAAACCGGGTTCCCTACCTGGGCATCTGTCTGGGCATGCAGGTGGCGGTGATCGAATATGCACGCAACGTACTGGGGCTGAAACAGGCTCACAGCACCGAGTTTAATGCGGATACCCCGGATCCGGTTATCGGCCTGATTAGTGAATGGCAGGCGGCGGACGGCCGGGTTGAAAAGCGGGATGTCGATTCCGATCTGGGGGGCACCATGCGCCTGGGTGGTCAAATCTGCATGTTGCAGGCGGATTCAAAAGTACGTGAACTTTACGGTGAGGAACAGATCATGGAACGTCATCGTCATCGCTATGAACTCAATAACCACT
The DNA here is from genome assembly GCA_964596835.1 of uncultured Thiohalophilus sp. Taxonomy (GTDB): domain Bacteria; phylum Pseudomonadota; class Gammaproteobacteria; order UBA6429; family Thiohalophilaceae; genus JAADGZ01. The sequence continues at coordinate 18,159 of CAZQVV010000012.1, forward strand.
ATCGCAGACCGTTACAGCAGGCCGGTCTGCAGTTTGCCGGGCTGTCTCAGGACGGCAATCTGGTTGAAGTGGTGGAAATTCCCGATCATCCCTGGTTCATCGCCTGCCAGTTTCATCCTGAATTTACGTCCAGCCCGCGTAAAGGTCATCCGCTGTTTACCGGTTTTGTCAAAACCGCACGTGCGTTGAAGGAAAAAACGAACAGGCAAGAGAGCGTCAGCGCATGAAACTATGTGGCTTTGAGGCCGGTATTGACCAGCCCCTGTTTTTAATTGCCGGTCCCTGTGTTATCGAAAGTGAGCAACTGGCGCTGGATACTGCCGGGCAGTTGAAGACGATTGCCACCAAACTGGGCATACCCTTTATTTATAAATCTTCCTTCGACAAGGCCAACCGCACCTCAAGCAAAAGTTTTCGCGGGCTGGGTTTGGAAGAGGGACTGCGCATTCTGCAAGCGGTCAAGGATCAGATAGGCGTGCCGGTATTGACCGACGTGCATGAAGATACGCCTCTGAATGAAGTGGCCTTCGTGGTGGATGTCATGCAGACGCCTGCTTTTTTAGTACGGCAAACCAATTTTATTCAGAACGTTGCCCGTCAGGGTATCCCGGTAAATATCAAGAAAGGCCAGTTTCAGGCACCCTGGGACATGAAAAATGTGGTCGATAAAGCGCGTGAAGTAGGTAATGATCAAATCATGGTGTGCGAACGCGGCGCATCGTTTGGTTACAACGCGCTGGTATCCGATATGCGCGGGCTGGCCATTATGCGCGAAACGCATTGCCCGGTGGTGTTTGACGCCACCCATTCGGTGCAGCAGCCTGGGGGTCGGGGCACCACATCCGGTGGTCAGCGGGAGTTCGTGCCGCTACTGGCGCGCGCCGCCGTCGCCGCCGGTGTTGCCGGGATATTTATGGAAACACATCCCGATCCGGATAAAGCCTTAAGTGACGGACCCAACGCCTGGCCGTTAGCGCGTATGAAAGAATTGCTGGAAGTGTTGATGACGATTGATAGCAGCGTGAAAAAACAGCCGTTTATTGAAGATATGATTTGAATATATATTTTTTCAAGCATAGAGGCACACAGAGATTTACCTCGTTCCCACGCAAGAGCGTGGGAACCAGAAACAGCCCCGTAGGGTGGGCACAAAAACCGTGCCCACCCTACAGGATTGCGCTTAAATCTTTTTATAAAATTTTGGAGAGAACAACCTAAATGCCAATTGCAGGAATTGAAATCAAAAACATCATTGCTCGTGAAATCATCGACTCACGCGGTAATCCGACCATTGAAGCCGATGTGATTCTGGCTTCCGGCGTCAAGGGTCGCGCCGCGGTGCCTTCGGGCGCTTCTACCGGTACGCGTGAAGCGGTTGAACTGCGTGATGGTGATAAAAGTCGTTATGGCGGCAAGGGTGTACTCAAGGCCGTAGCCAATGTGGACGGTGTGATTTGTGATGCATTGATGAATATGGATGTTAGAGAGCAGCGTGCTATCGATGAAACCATGATCAATCTCGATGGCACTGAGAATAAAAGCAAACTGGGCGCCAACGCTATACTGGCGGTGTCCATGGCCTGTGCCCATGCCGCCGCCCGGGCGCTGGGTGTGCCGCTGTTCCAGTATCTCAATACCGGCGAAGGTTACCAGTTGCCGGTGCCGATGATGAATATTATCAATGGCGGATCCCATGCGGATAATAGTGTGGATCTGCAGGAGTTCATGATCATCCCGGCGGGCGCGCCCAACATTAATGAAGCCCTGCGCTATGGCGCGGAAATTTTTCATACCCTGAAAAAAGTCTTGCATGACAAGGGTCTGAATACCGCCGTGGGGGATGAAGGTGGTTTTGCACCGGATCTGCCGTCCAACGAATCGGCCATCGAAATTATTCTCGAAGCGATCGACAAGGCGGGCTTTGAGGCCGGCAAAGATATATTCATCGGCATCGATGCCGCCAGCAGCGAGTTCTATAAAGACGGCTTGTATGATCTGGCTTCGGAAAACAGAAAACTTAATGCCAGTGAATTTATTGATGTCCTGGAATCCTGGGTGGATAAATACCCGATCATCAGTGTCGAAGACGGTCTGGCTGAAGATGACTGGGACGGCTGGAAATTGCTGACTGAGCGGCTGGGTAAAAAGGTACAACTGGTGGGTGACGATTTGTATGTCACCAACACCAAAATATTTAAAGAAGGTATCGACAAGGGCATTGCCAATTCCATTCTTATCAAGGTTAATCAGATCGGCACCCTGAGTGAAACCCTGGATGCTATCGCCATGGCGAAAAAAGCCGGTTATACCGTCGTCATTTCACACCGTTCCGGTGAGACCGAAGACACCACTATTGCCGATCTGGCCGTGGCCACCTGCGCCGGTCAGATCAAAACCGGCTCGATGTCCCGCTCCGATCGCATCAGTAAGTACAACCAGTTACTTCGCATTGCCGAGGGTCTGGGTAAGGAAGCCGTTTATCCAGGTAAACAAGTTTTTTATAATCTTGCGTAAAGACAGATGAAAATATTGGTGGTCATCCTGCTATTCCTTTTCTTGCTCCTGCAATACGATCTGTGGGTGGGGGAGGGCAGTATGGCTACGGTACATCACCTGCAACAGGCTGTGCAGAACCAGCAACAGGAAAACGCAAAATTAAAACAACGTAATGCGGCACTGGCGGCTGATGTGCGGGACCTCAAACAGGGGCAGGAAGCGGTCGAAGAACGTGCGCGCACCGAACTGGGGATGATCAAAAAAGGCGAGACGTTTATACAAGTGACGAGTGACGAGTGACGAGAAATTTCTCACAAGCTATATTTAATAATCTCTATGGAAACGTTGATTAATTTTGCGGTTCGTGGTCAGCCCTTCGACAAGGCTCTCCTGAGCGAAGCCGAAGGGCTCAGGGCGAACGGAATTAATCAGAATTTCTCTATATCACAAACGCTAATCTAATTTGAAATACACTTCTAGATAATATGTCCTCACCCCTCGCCCCTCGTCCCTCGTCACTTAAAAACCACTGGGCCATTATTCCCGCTGCCGGTGTTGGCAAGCGTATGCGTACCGATGTTCCCAAACAGTATCTTCCGCTTCGCGGCAAGGCTGTCATTGTTCACAGCATTGAACGCATGGCGTCGCATCCCGCAATTCGCGGACTGGTGGTGGCCCTTTCCGAAGACGATGCTTACTGGGAGGATCTGATGTTTTCCATTGATAAGCCCCTGTGGCGGGCTGCTGGCGGAGTAGAGCGGGGTTACTCGGTGCTGAATGCCCTGCATGTGCTGTCTTTGCATGCGCATGATAATGACTGGGTGCTGGTGCATGATGCTGCACGCCCCTGTGTTCGGGCCGATGATATCAGTTTGTTAATCGATAGCATCGATGAGGATTCTATTGGCGGGCTGCTGGCTATTCCCATGCGCGATACGATGAAACGCGCCAGCAAAAAGAACAGGGTTGTCGATACGCTCGATCGCCGTTATCTGTGGCATGCGCTGACGCCGCAGATGTTTCGCCTCGGCCCGTTGCGGGATGCCCTTGCCGAAGCGCTGGAAAGCGAGGCGCGGGTGACCGATGAATCTTCGGCCATGGAACGTGCGCAGTATCAGCCGAAACTGGTTGAAGGACATGCCGACAATATCAAAATCACTCGGCCTGAAGATTTAATCCTGGCCGAATTCTATCTCCAACAACAGGACGTCTCGTAATGCGAATCGGACAGGGTTTTGACGCTCATGCCTTCAAAACGGGCGGTCGCCTGGTTCTGGCGGGTGTCGAGATCGACTATGGCCGGGGTATGCAAGCTCACTCCGACGGTGATGTCGTCATTCATGCGTTGTGCGATGCTATTCTGGGCGCGCTGGCGTTGGGGGATATTGGTAAACACTTTCCGGACAGCAATGATGAGTTCAGAGAGATCGATAGTCGTATTCTTCTACGCAGGGTTGTTTCATTGATGCAACAACGTGAATATGGCATTAACAATGCCGACATTACCATTATTGCACAGCAGCCGAAACTGGCGGTCTATATTGATCCTATGCGCGAAGTGCTGGCGGCCGACATGAAGACCGGTATCGAGAATGTCAGCATCAAAGCCACGACCACGGAAAAAATGGGCTTCACCGGACGCTCAGAAGGCATCGCCGTACAGGCGGTGGTGTTGCTGGTTTGACAGGCTTTATTTCAACGCAAAGACGCGGCCGGAGCAAAGCGTAGGAAGTGCCGAATGACACTCGCGAAGCGAGGTTCTCACGGTGCAAAGTTTTTTGGCAACTACTCGCTCCCCCAGATGCCCGTCATTCCGGTTTTGTTTCATGTATGTTTATGGTTGAACAAAATTAACTCTGAGAAATCTGAAAATGCAAGCCATCGAAATATAAAATTTTCACCGAAATAGTTCTATTTTATGGCTTTGCGTCTCCGCGTCTTTGCGTTGAATACGAATGGTTGATGGTGGCACACTTTAGCCTGTTTCAACCCTTTCTTCTTAATAGCACATAAATCGCGCCGGTGCCGCCATCTACCTGCCGTGCCGAGCTGAAGGCCAGGATATCATCACGTTGGCGTAGCCAGTGATTGACGTATTGCTTCAGAATCGGGCGCTTGCCCTGTGAACCGTGACCCTTGCCGTGGATGATCCGCACGCAACGCAGGCCGTGGCTGTGGCAGAAATAAAGAAACTCAACAATGGCTTCGCGGGCTTCGACCTTGGTGCGCCCGTGCAGATCGAGTTCGGCCTCGATGCTGAATTCCCCCCGCCTGAGTTTTTTCAGGGTTCGCTGCGGGATGCCGTTGCGCACGAACAGAAGTTCCTCACCGGTTTCCATGTCCGCCGGATCTACCGGATCAGATAGCATGTCCATCAGTACTTGCTGGTTGTCTTTTTCCTGTTGCAGCGGGCGGGGCGGAGGCCGTCTTTTTTCGGGTGTGATCCGGGGTTCCATGTTCAGCTTACGCGCGCCCGCCACGCTTTGCAGAAACAGTTCGTGATCCTGATCCGAAATCTTACCCTTCTTTTTCATTATTAGCCGGCACAGCTGTTGCTTGACTGAAGGTAGATAATGGCGCAGATTGGGGGCAGAAGCAAAAGACCTGATGTCCACCCCGAACAGAAGCAAAATTCGGCTCGGATGTTGCTGATTTTTTTCCTGAACATCAGACCGTGGTTGTGCCTATCGACATCAAGGTCAACCTAAACTATAGTCTGAGTCTAAGGTGTTTTTTCCCTGTAATTTCAGCGGCACAACCTAATAATAATAAGGTTTTTATCGTTACGGTAGCGGGTGTCCAGCCTGTTGCCGGTATGCTGTACTGCGCCCACGACTTTCAGGGAGTTCGAAAAGCGTTTAGCGGTGTCTTTAAATGAATGGATTTATCAGGAATGGATTTTTCCCCAGTGAAAGTCAGCCCTCTCTTCGAATTGGCAGCAATCCGCGTGTCAAATATCGTTAGGCAAAGCCATAATACTGACCGGCTAAAAAACAGATGTCATCCTTGAGATCTGTCAATTTACGTTTCTGGCTTCCGTTTTTAATGTTGTTAAGTGTGCTTGTTGTCCAGGCGTTTGTGTTTACTCTGGCGTACAGGGAGGTCAATTATAAAGAACAGCAGGACGGAGAAAACAAGGCGCAGCTTTATACGCAGCAGCTGAAAAGTATCGCCAGTGAATTGTCAGCCGGGCTGGGTCTCAGAACGGTGGATGATTTGTACGCTAACTATTTTGCTGATGTGCATGTTAAAAATTTGATGCTGATTGATGAAACCGGGCATGTGCTTGTGGTGAGGCATGTTGCTCTTGAGGGCAGGTTGATCAGTCAGGTCCTGCCACAGGGGCTCTCCATGGCGGCAATTGACAAGGCTCTGCGGGGAGAATCCACGGTCATTACGGATGATGAGCGCGAGCATATTGCGACCTATTCGCCGGTTCGCCTGGGTACCGAAGCGGGTCAGTTACACAAGGCGCGTCTGGGTGTCATGGTTCTTGATTATGACTACAGCCGTGAGCGTAATAGCATACTTTCGGCGGTACTTGGCAAGGCCGGGCTTGAGATGGTTCTGATGGCATTAGTCATGTTATTGCTGTTTGCGCTGATACATTATTATGCCGTGCGTCCTTTGCGCGGTCTAATATTTGCCTCTCGGCAGCTGGCCGAGGGTGAATTTGGTGCCCGGATACAGGTGAGCGGGCGTGGTGAAATTGCAGTATTGGCCAGGGAGTTTAACGATATGGCGGTTAAGATGGAACAGGCTTTGAGCGCGGTCCAGGAACGCGAACGTTTTCTTCACACCACATTGAAATCTATTGGTGACGCCGTCATTGTTACGGATCCTCAGGCCCGGGTAGTGCAGTTAAACCCGGTGGCCGAGGAACTGACTGGCTGGCCTGCTAATGAGGCGCAGGGTAAGGAACTGGCAGAGATATTTTCGATTTTTAATGCGCTTACGCAGGAGGTAACCGAAGATCCTGTCAAGCGGGTTATTAAGGAAGGTGTGGTGGTAGGCTTGGCCAATCACACCGTATTGCGTTCGCGGGATGGCCGGGAATATCAGATTGCCGACAGTGCCGCGTTGATTAAGGATGAAAACGGAAAGATTCTGGGGGTTATTCTGGTGTTTCGGGATGTCACCCAACAATATCAGACTGAAGAGGCCCTGCGCCGCTCACAGAAAATGGAAGCGATTGGCCAGCTCTCCGGTGGCATTGCGCATGACTTCAACAATCGGCTTGGAGTCATTATCGGCTATCTGGATTTCCTGAAAAATCATTTTTCAAAAGACGAAAAACCGCGCCAATGGGTGGAGACGGCTACCAATGCCACTCTGCGTTGTATGGATCTGACCCGGCAATTACTGGCCTTCTCCCGCCGTGAGAGTCAGAAAAAGAAGGTAATGAACATCAATGATGAGCTGAAAGAACTGGAGACCATGATCTCCCGTTCGGTGACGCCTGAAGTGGAAGTGGAATATTTTCTGGCCGAGGATCTGTGGCTGACCGAGACGGATCCCGGTGAGTTTCAGGATACCATTCTGAACCTGGCCATCAACGCCCGCGATGCCATGCCCGATGGCGGCAGGTTATTGATCGAGACCAATAACAAATATTTGGATATGGATTATGCAGTTCTGAATCCTGAAGTCGAATCTGGGGATTATGTGCAGTTGATGCTGAGTGATACCGGCATCGGCATGGATGGGGAGACATTGGAACACATTTTTGAACCGTTCTTTACTACCAAACCTGAGGGCAAGGGGACGGGTTTGGGTATGGCCATGGTCTATGGTTTTGTCAAACGTTATGGTGGTTCTATTAAGGTTTATTCAGAACCCGATGCAGGAACCATCGTGCGTCTGTGTCTGCCACGCGCCGCCACTTCCGAACCGACCGTCCTTGTCAATAATGTCTACGAGGCCGATATCCCCACCGGCAACGAAACCATTCTGATCGTGGATGATGAAGCCGATCTCCTGCAACTGGCTGAACACTACCTGAATGATCTGGGTTACCGTACCTACCTTGCCGGGAATGTCGCGCAGGCCTTGAAAATACTGGCAAAAGAAGGAGAGGGGATTGACCTGTTATTTAGTGATGTCGTGATGCCTGGCGGAATAAATGGTTATGAACTGGCACAGCAGGCGACAGAGTTCTGGCCCCATATCAAGGTGCTGCTGAGTTCGGGGTTCACCTCAAAAACCCTTGCTCACCAGGGCCTGGCCCGGTTTGCCACCCACTTGCTCAGCAAACCCTATCGCAAGGCTGAACTGGCACGGCGAATCCGGCTGGTGCTCGATGAGGAGCGGGAGAGCGTGATAAATTTACTGGATGCAGACCGTTCAAAAGATATTCTTGCCGGGCGCACCATTCTGGTCGTCGATGATGAAGAGGACATCCGGGACTTGTTCAAACTCAATCTGGAAAGGCTGGGTTGCAAGACCGTCACCGCCTGTAATGGTGATGAGGCTATCGCCCTCTACCGGCAATCACTGGAAGATGGTGACGTGATTGATGCTGTTATAGTGGATCTTACTCTTCCCGGCGGTATAGGAGGGAAGATGATTGCAGATAACCTACGCGCCCTGAATCCGCAGGTTAAAATCATAATCACCAGTGGTCACACGGAGGCGCCGGAAATGATGCACTGTCAGGACTACGGCTTCAATGCTGCGCTGGAAAAAGATTTCAGACGCGAAAATATCAGGCAGATACTGGAAGCGGTGCTGTCGTCAAGCTGACCTATGACTATGTCAGCCATTCATCCATTATCCATTCGGGTAGATTCCGAGGTGAACAATTTAATCTCTTTGGGTTTAATTCCCCGATGGTTACAGCGAAAAACGGTAGGATGGGTAGAGCAAAGCGAAACCCATCAGCACGCTACAGATTAATCCAGCCTGGGCGTGTTGTTTTTTATAAAAGTGTGTGATTTGCTGATTTCGAGTATAGTAAGCCTGCCTTCATAGGATGGGTTCTTAAGGAGTTCGATTAACCGCAGGCTCGCTTTCCGGCAAACAACGTCTCCTGATCTTATAGATAATTTATTGTAATTTAAACATTTTATGCAGCTAATGCTGCATCGGCACTGACCCTGTTTTTGAAGATCCAGGCGATAAGTTTGCCTTGTATTTGTTTTTATGGGCAACCGATAACGATATGCATATTTTGATCAGTAACGACGATGGATTCGAAGCGCCGGGAATCACCGCCCTGGCTCGTGAGCTTGAATCACTGACCCAGATCACCGTCGTCGCGCCGGAGCGTGATCGCAGCGGCGCCAGCAACTCCCTAACTCTGGAGCGCCCCATACGCGCACGCGAAGCGGCAAACGGTTTTATCCGTGTCGATGGCACGCCGACCGACTGTGTACATCTGGCCATTACCGGCCTGCTCGAAACGGAGCCGGACATGGTGGTCTCGGGTATCAATGCCGGCGCCAATATGGGCGATGATGTGCTTTATTCCGGCACTGTGGCGGCCGCGATGGAAGGGCGTTTTCTGGGCTTGCCGGCTATCGCCATCTCGTTGGCGAGCAATGGGGCCGGCTTTCAGCACTTTGAGACGGCGGCGCAGGTGGTGCGGACGCTGATCATGCAGTTACAGACTGAGCCGTTGCCGCAGGATACCATTCTCAATGTGAATGTTCCGGATTCTCCTGGGGAGGAACTCAGGGGCTTTCAGGCTACCCGTCTGGGGCACCGCCATAAGGCGGAGCCGGTGGTCCGGGATCAGGATCCGCGTGGGCGGACTATTTATTGGGTGGGGCCACCTGGTGCCGAGCAGGATGCGGGTCCAGGGACGGATTTTCACGCCGTGCGCAATGGTTATGTGTCGGTAACGCCGATCCTGGTTGATTTGACCCGCCACGAACGTGTCGATTCTTTGCAGAACTGGCTGAAGGAGTTGTAAGGTTGCTCTCAAACAGGCTGGCCGGTATTGGTATGACCTCGCAGCGCACCCGTGATCGGCTGATCGCCCGTCTTCGTGACGAAGGGATTGAGGCAGAACGCGTGCTGGATGTCATGCGCACCACGCCCCGGCACATGTTTGTCGATGAGGCGCTGGCCAGTCGCGCTTATGAGGACACGGCCCTGCCTATCGGCTATGGGCAGACTATTTCCCAGCCCTATATCGTCGCCCGTATGAGCGAAGCTCTGCTCGCCGGAGGTCCGCGCAGCAAGGTACTTGAGATCGGCACCGGCTCCGGGTATCAGACCGCCGTGCTGTCGCAACTGGTGGAGCAGGTTTATACCGTTGAGCGTATCCCCGAGCTGCAAGCCCGGGCGAAAAAACGCCTGGCTGAGCTTCGGCTTCGCAATTTGCGCTTCCAGCTCAGTGATGGCAGTTGGGGCTGGGAACAGTTCAGTCCTTATGACGGAATTATCGTCACGGCAGCGCCCGAGCAAGTGCCGGAGGCGTTACTGACGCAGCTGGCCGAGGGCGGGCGGCTGGTGATTCCCAGCGGTCGTGCTGATGCCCAGCGCCTGCGTTTGATTATCCGTACCGGCGGCAGTTTCAGCGAAACCCTGCTGGATTGGGTCAGTTTTGTCCCGCTGATAAAAGAAAGGAGAGAGTAGTGAAGGTGTTTTCCCGTCTGTTTGAAATGGTGATGCGCTGGGTCAAACACCGCCATGCTCCCTGGTACCTGGCGGGGCTGAGTTTCGCGGAGTCATCCTTTTTTCCGATACCGCCGGATGTGATGCTGGCGCCCATGGCGCTGGCAAAAACGACGCATGCCTGGCGTTATGCCTTGATCACCACGCTGGCCTCGATTGCCGGCGGCATGGCCGGCTATGCTATCGGTATGTTCGCCTTTGATCTGGTTGCGCCCCTGTTGCATAGTGCGGGTTACTGGGAACGCTATGAAATGGTGCGTGCATGGTTTGGTACCTGGGGAACCTGGGTGGTGCTGCTGGCCGGATTTTCACCTATTCCGTACAAAATTTTCACCATTAGTTCGGGGGTGGTGGGGATGAGTTTTCTACCTTTTGTTCTGGCTTCGTTCGTGGGCCGTGGCGCGCGTTTCTTTCTGGTGGCGGGATTGATGGTTTGGGGTGGTGAGAAAATGAAACAGACGCTACGCCCTTATATCGATCGTGTTGGCTGGGCGCTGGTGGTGGTAGTAGTGATGGCCTGGTTTACGCTTAAAAATTAATGTGCCGGGAGATGCGGGTTCGCCTGATAGTTTTTCTGTTGGCGGTTCTGCTACTATCCGCCTGTAGCCGCCCTTTTGTCCGCTATGGCGATGGACGCTACTCACAAAAATACTGGCAGACTACACATACGGTACGCAAGGGTGAGACGTTGTACTCCATTGCCTGGCAGCATGGTGTTGATTATCGCAAGCTTGCAATCTGGAATAGTATTCCCCGCCCCTACACGATTTTTCCGGGACAAAAAATAAACCTGGCGAGTAAACAGAAAAAAAAGTCTGCACCTAAAACAAAAACTAAGGTAGTATCGAGACACAGGATTGTGACGCGAAGCACAAATAAAAAGTATGCGGCGTTGCAGAAAAATAAGAAGAACACAAAAATAACATGGCGCTGGCCAACCGATGGAAAGATCATCAATCGATACTCAGACAAAGATCCCGGCAAGAAGGGGCTGGATATTGCTGGCCGGATTGGCCAGCCTATATATGCCGCTGCAAGTGGTGAAGTTGTGTACAGTGGCAATGGTCTACGCGGCTATGGAAACCTTATTATTATCAAGCATAACGACATTTACTTTAGTGCTTACGCGCACAACCGTCATTTATTTGTAAAAGAAGCTGAAAAAGTAAAGTTAGGCCAGAAAATTGCCGATATGGGTAATAGTGAAGCCAGCAGGCCGATGTTGCATTTCGAAATCAGACGTAACGGAAAACCTTCTAATCCCTTGCGCTATTTGCCGAATAAACGTTAATGAAGATTTGAAGCTGCATCATGGGCAATGACGACAAGCATCCTTTCAACAACGAAAACATGGAGTCAGCCGACGTGGAAGCCGTTTCTGAAGCAATGGAAGATAAACACAATATTATAGTCCTGAAAGAGGATGAATCGAACGATGCTGATCATGATGTTGATATCGAAGCAGACATCGAGGTTGAAGAAAGCAAAAAGGGCAATGAAAAAATAAAATATCAGGCGGGCAGTATTCCGGATGGTCAACTGGACGCCACACGTTTGTATCTGGGCGAAATTGGGTTTACACCCTTGCTAACAGCGGATGAAGAAAAATACTATTCCCGCCTGGCCCTGAAGGGAGATGAATCCGGACGCAAGAAAATGATCGAATGTAATCTGCGTCTGGTGGTGAAGATTGCACGGCGCTATCTTAACCGCGGGCTGGCGTTGCTGGATCTGATTGAAGAAGGGAACCTTGGTCTGATTCGGGCAGTGGAAAAATTCGATCCTGAACGAGGCTTTCGTTTTTCAACCTATGCTACCTGGTGGATACGCCAGACCATCGAACGCGCGATTATGAATCAGACCCGTACCATTCGTTTGCCGATTCATGTGGTCAAGGAAATTAATATTTATTTGCGCGCAGCGCGGCATCTTTCCCAGACTCTGGATCATGAACCCAGCGCGGAGGAAATTGCTGAAAAGCTGGATAAACCCATCGAAGACGTTAAACGCATGCTGGGTTTGAATGAACGCATCGCTTCAGTGGATAGCCCGCTGGGGATCGATGCTGATAATTCCTTGCTTGACGCCATTCCGGATGAAAATAATATCGACCCCGTGGTATTGCTGCAGGATGATGATGTCAAGGGTAATATCGAACAGTGGCTGGCGCAACTGAGTGACAAACAACGGGAAGTGGTAGAGCGCCGCTTTGGCCTGCATGGTTACGATGTCTCGACCCTGGAAGAAGTGGGTAACACCATCGGCGTGACCCGTGAACGGGTGCGCCAGATCCAGCTCGAAGCCTTGAAAAAATTGCGCGACATACTGGAGAAAGAAGGCTACTCCGTGGATGCGCTTTTCAAATGAGTGGATCGTGTCTATCCATAAACATGAATAATTAACGCAGAGAACGCAAAGGCGCCAAGACGCAGAGATTGTATAATTTTGATTTTAATAACTTTGTTCCTTTGCGTCTCAGCGCCTTTGCGTTCTCTGCGTTTAATCCAAAAGTTTTAGCTACCCATAATCAACGCTGCTGCCACATGCCGACCTTCTGCCGAAAGCACATTGAAAGTCCGGCAGGCGGCGGGTGTATCCATGATTTCCAGGCCTATTCCCGCTTCGCGTGCTGGCAGCGTGATTTCGGTGGCGGGAAATTGCAGTTTTGAGCCTGTTCCCAGAATAATCAACTCCGGCCCAAGTTGGCATACGCTTTTCATGGCGGCGGCGTTGAGATCCTCAAACCTGGAAACCGGCCAGTCTGTGATAAGCTGGCCGCGGGTGATAATAAAACTGGACGTGAGTGGACTAAGGCCGGTTTCAGGATCTGCGGGGGCACCCGGTTGCAGTTCCGGGGGAATCAGCAGATTGATTTGGTGGGCGTCATAGCCGTAAATACGCAGGCCCTCTTGTTTTTCCTCGATAAACTTCACTTTTATTCTCCAACAACATCACGGTGCGCTAATAATCCAATCCGGGTGACCTCGATACATTGACAGGTTGCCCGCTCACCCGTTAATGTTACCCGCTTTGCCGGACTCTGGAGTCTGGTTTTATACTGAAGCGCTGATTAAATCCGTTCGCCCTGAGCCCTTCGGCTTCGCTCAGGAGAGCCTTGCCGAAGGATTGAATGTGTAACATAATGATTTTACGAGGGTTTCCGTTCATGGTTCGACAAGCTCACCACGAACGGAGGAATTAATCCACGAACGGAGGAATTAATCCACGAACGGAGGAATTAATCAGAGCTTCTCTAACTACAATTTTAGCCGGATAGCCCCTTTGATCGACAATTTCCCCAGAATTAAGCGTTTGCCACCCTATGTGTTCGATATTGTCAATGAACTCAAGGCGGCCGCGCGGGCGCGAGGCGAGGATATTATTGATTTTGGCATGGGCAATCCGGATCAGCCGACGCCCAAGCACATCGTTGACAAACTGGTCGAGGTTACTCAACGCCCGGATACCCACCGTTATTCCCTCTCCCGCGGCATTCCGAGGCTGCGCAGGGCTATCTGCAACTGGTATCAGAGCCGCTACGATGTCGAACTTGATCTGGAATCAGAAGCCATTGTCACTATCGGCTCCAAGGAAGGTCTGGCGCACCTGGCGTTGGCGACTGTCGGTCCGGGTGACGCGGTGCTGGTGCCCAGCCCGGCTTATCCTATTCACCCTTATGGGTTTATTATTGCCGGTGCGGATATTCGCCATGTGCCGATGATTCCGGGGGTGGATTTTTTCAATGAACTTGAAAAAGCGATCAAGGACTCCTGGCCGCGGCCGAAGATGCTGGTGCTGAATTTCCCCGGTAACCCGACCACTGAATGTGTGGAACTGGAGTTTTTTGAAAAAGTAGTGGAGATTTGCCGTGAACATGAAATCTGGGTGATTCATGATCTGGCCTATGCCGATATTGTTTTCGATGGTTATAAAGCACCGTCTATTCTTCAGGTTGCGGGCGCCAGGGAAGTAGCGGTGGAGTCTTATTCGCTCTCCAAGAGTTATAATATGCCTGGCTGGCGAGTCGGTTTCATGTGTGGCAATGCCACCCTGGTGGCGGCGCTGGCGCGGATGAAATCCTACCTGGACTATGGCATGTTCACGCCGATTCAGGTGGCGGCGATTACGGCCCTGGAAGGGCCGCAGGATTGTGTACAGGAGATCGCGGCGATGTATCGCGACCGCCGTGATGTGCTTTGCGACGGCCTCAATGCCATCGGCTGGAGTGTGGAAAAACCCCGGGCGACCATGTTTGTCTGGGCACCCATTCCGGAAGCTTACCGCGAGATGGGTTCGCTGGAATTTTCCAAACGGTTACTTAAAGAAGCGAAAGTGGCGGTATCACCGGGCATTGGTTTTGGCGAATACGGTGATGGCCATGTACGCTTCGGATTAATTGAAAATGAACACCGCACCCGTCAGGCCATTCGCGGCATCCGGGATATGTTTAAAAAAGATGCGGATGACTGATGAGGACAAAAATAGAGTGGATGCGGTAAAAGCAGGACTGTTGGGGTTGGGCACCGTCGGTGGCGGCACGGTTAGTGTATTGAAGCGTAACAGGGAAGAAATTGCCCGTCGCGCCGGACGTGGTATTGTGATCACCCATGCCGCCGCGCGGGATTTGAGCAAGCCGCGTATTTGCGACACAGATGGCATTACCCTGACCACGGATCCTATGGCGGTGATTAATGATCCGGAAGTCGAAATCGTTATCGAACTCATTGGTGGTGATGGCCTGGCAAAAGAATTGGTGATGGCCGCGATTGCCCAGGGTAAGCATGTGGTGACCGCCAACAAAGCGCTGATAGCCAAACACGGGAACGAAATTTTTGCCGCCGCCCAGAACAAGGGTGTGATGGTGGCCTTCGAAGCCGCAGTAGCCGGCGGCATCCCTATTATCAAGGCCATTCGTGAAGGTCTGGCAGGCAACAAGATTCAGTGGCTGGCCGGTATCATTAATGGCACCGGTAACTTTATCCTTAGCGAGATGCGTGACAAGGGCCGGGACTTTGCCGATGTTCTGCAGGAAGCCCAGGAACGGGGTTATGCCGAAGCCGATCCGACCTTTGATGTAGAAGGCATCGATGCCGCCCACAAGCTCACCATTCTGGCCTCCATCGCTTTTGGTCTGCCGCTGCAGTTTGATGCGGCCTATACCGAAGGCATTACCAACATCACCCGTGAAGACGTGAGCTTTGCCGAAGAGCTGGGTTATCGTATCAAGCACCTGGGCATCAGCTGCCGCACGGACAAGGGTGTGGAACTACGCGTGCATCCTACCCTGATCCCGGAACGGCGGCTGATAGCCAATGTCGATGGCGTCATGAATGCCATACTGGTGATGGGGGATGCCGTGGGTCCAACGCTTTATTATGGCGCCGGTGCCGGGGCTGAACCTACGGCCTCCGCTGTTGTTGCCGATCTGGTAGATGTGGTGCGGGTACTGACGACGGATCAGGAAAACCGGGTGCCGCACCTGGCTTTCCAACCGGACGCTTTGTCGGATTTGCCGATTCTTTCTATGGATGAGGTGGAAACCGCTTATTATTTGCGCATGCAGGCCGACGACCGCCCCGGCGTGCTGGCCGATGTTACCCGTATCCTGGGCGACTCGGGGATCAGCATCGAAGCCATGATTCAGAAAGAGCCACAAGCCGGTTCAGACAAGGCCGGTATCATCATGCTCACTCATACCGTGCTGGAAAAACAGATGAACCAGGCGATTGCCAATATCGAAGCGCTGGCCAGCATTCATGGCGAAGTTACCCGCATCCGTATGGAGTCACTGGACGCAAGTTGAATATATTGATCCCAGAGAACGCTGAGTCGCAAAGGCGCAGAGAAAAGAATATGGATTGTTAATTAAAACTCTGCGTCTTTGCGTTAAAACAAGATTCTTTAGATTTCAGGAGTAAACACCATGCCGTTTCGTAATCGTTACACAGGCTTGATCGATAAATACCGTGACCGTTTGCCGGTGCATGATGACACCCGCATTATCAGCTTGGGCGAGGGGAATACGCCGCTGATTCGTCTGCATAACATCCCCGACCATTTGGAGAAGGATGTCGATATTTATGTCAAGTACGAAGGTCTGAATCCGACCGGTTCGTTCAAGGATCGCGGCATGACCCTGGCCGTGACCAAGGCCGTGGAAGAGGGCAGCAAGGCGATTATCTGCGCTTCTACGGGGAATACTTCGGCGGCCGCCGCGGCCTATGCCGCGCGTGCAGGTATCACGGCTTTTGTCCTGATCCCCGATGGCAAGATTGCCCTGGGCAAGCTGGCGCAGGCGATGATGCATGGTGCGGTAGTGATTCAGATCAGGGGTAACTTCGATGCCGGTATGCAGTTGGTAAAAGAAGTAGGCGAGCAGGCACCGGTGACGATTGTGAACTCCATCAATCCTTACCGCATTCAGGGACAGAAAACCGCCGCCTTTGAAATTATTGAAGAACTAGGCAGCGCACCGGACTTCCATTGTATTCCGGTAGGCAACGCCGGTAACATCACTGCGCACTGGATGGGCTATAGCGAATACCACGAAAACGGCATCGTCAACAATCGGCCGCAGATGTTGGGTTATCAGGCGGCGGGTTCTGCACCTTTTATGCGAGGTGAAATGGTGGATGATCCTGAAACCGTCGCGACCGCGATTCGTATCGGTCATCCGCAGAGCTGGGACAAAGCCTGGAAAGTCAAAGAAGAGTCAAAAGGCTGGTTTGATGAATGTGTCGATGATGAGATTCTTGCGGCGCAGAAATTATTGGCCGAAAAAGAAGGTATTTTCTGTGAACCGGCTTCTGCCACCTCACTGGCCGGGGCAATTAAAGACATTCATGCAGGTAACATCCCTGAAGGCAGCAGGATCGTCTGTACCCTCACCGGGCATGGTCTCAAAGATCCAGACACCGCGATCAAGCAAAGCACCCGACCACTGATCACCATCGATGCCACGCTGGATAAAGTAAAGGCCGCGATTCTGGATAATATGGACTAAGATTAGAGGATCTAATCTGCGCAGGTTGTGATCATGATAACAGCGAAAGAATTAATGAAACAGGTACTTGAAGATCAGCCTGATGACAGCTCCTATGACGAGATTCTCAGGGAGCTGGCATTCAAGCGGATGCTTGATAAAGGCATGGCTGACGTTGCAGAGGGCAAACTTATTTCTAATGAGGAGATGAGAAAAAGAATTCAAACATGGCAAAAATAACATGGACCAGTGAAGCAGAAAGATGGTTGAAAGATATATACGATTACATTGCCAGAAATAATCCGCTTGCGGCAGCAAATGTTGTCACTGAGATTTATGACAAGGTTCAGATATTATTGGAACAACCTGAGATTGGCTATAAATACGAGCATGAATCAGAAGAAGACATAAGAATACTTCTTTATGGCCACTACCGAATAACCTATCTCATAAGACAGGAGAAGGATATTGTCGTTCTTGGCGTATTTCATGGTGCGCTTCAAATAGAGAATTATCTAATCACTTGAAATTCATCACACTTTTTGTCCCTGAATTGCTGGGATTGACTGAAGCATTCAAACACCTGCCAGAGCGTGATATTCCCGTATTAAAAAATCTTCAACGCTTTCTTTCCCGCGCCGAAAAAAAATCGGTCGATATACACGACTGGCATAGCGGTCTGGCCTCGTTATTTCAGCTTGAAAAACTGCCTGCTGCGGCATTGAGTCATAAACTCATTAAAGGAACCGGTGAAAAGGATCTTTTTTATCTGTGCGCCGATCCGGTCTATATCCAGCCGGATCTGAACAGCGTCGTGTTACTGGCGCATGAGGAACTGGAGCTTTCGCTGGATGATGCGGGTAAATTGGCGGCGGCTATTAATGCTCATTTCGTTGATGAAAACTGGTCGCTTGAGGTTCTATCGCCTCATCGTTGGTTGATGAAGCTGGAACGGTTTCCGGCACTTGAAACCACGCCTCTTGCACAGATCCAGCAGCAGTCGATCAGTCATGATCTTCCGCAGGGGGACGACAGCGGTTACTGGCAACGCATCCAAAATGAAATCCAGATGTTGCTGTTTGCTCATCCGCTGAACCAGCGGCGTGAAGCGCAGGGGAAACCGCCTGTCAACAGTCTCTGGTTCTGGGGGGAGGGAGTATTGCCGGAAAAGGCCTCGGTTCATTGGCAAAGCATCATGGGTCAGGGAGCGCTGCTGGATGCGTTGGCAAACTGGAGCAGCGCTGAGCGACAGGTAATCAGCTTTCGCGAGAAACTGGTAATAGATGGAATCAACGGCAAGATATTACTGGCAAGCGATGAATTTATAGTAGCCGTACGAGGTCATGATTTCCATGCCTGGAGCAAAGCGTTGGAACAGTTTGATAATAACTGGATAGGTCTATTACTAAACTTACTGGTTACAGGAGAGCTCGATTCTGTCACTCTGCTTGCCGGAAAGGGTATGCAGTTCAGTCTGAACAGAAAAATGCTTAGGGGCTGGTGGTGGCGGACAAAATCCATTACCGAAATCATGATTAATTAGTTGACTAAACAGCTATTTCAAATACCAGTCCACTTTATAAATTGCCGTTCACTTTATAAATTACCGTTCGTCCTGAGCTTGTCGAAGGACAAGCAGATTCCACACTCATGGTTCGACAAGGCTGCCCTGATCGAAGTCGAGGGGCTTAGCACGAGTGTGAAAATTCACAAGTGTTCTGGTATTTGGAACACCTATTTAAGTTGGGTAGAGCGAAAGCGCGAAGTTCAGAGGGAAAACCCATCAATCATCAATTGTAAATTATGAAAACAATAATCAAACGCCGAGCTCTGCCTGACACCCTTCCGGAACTGGAGGGGGTCTCGCCCCTGTTACAACGCATCTATGCCGCCCGGCAGATTAAAAGCACCGAGGAGCTGGATTATGGTTTCAGCCAGCTACTTCCCTTCGACCAGCTTAAAGGCATGGATGAGACTGTACAGATTTTGAGTGCGGCGCTTTCGGCACAGAAACGGATTCTGGTGCTGGGTGATTTTGACTGTGACGGCGCCACCAGCACCGCGCTGGCATTAAAGGGGCTGCGCGCCTTTGGTTTTGAGCAGGTTGACTACCTGGTGCCCAATCGATTTGAATATGGCTATGGCTTGACCCCGGAGATCGTCGAGGTGGCGCTCGAATACAAACCTGATCTGATCATTACCGTCGATAATGGTATTTCCAGTATTGATGGTGTGGCAATGGCAAAGGCCCGGGGTGTGCAGGTTCTGGTGACCGATCATCACCTTGCAGGTTCACAATTGCCGCAGGCCGATGCCATCGTCAACCCGAACCAACCGGGAGACAACTTTGCCAGCAAGAATCTCGCTGGC
Source organism: uncultured Thiohalophilus sp. (assembly GCA_964596835.1). GTDB lineage: Bacteria > Pseudomonadota > Gammaproteobacteria > UBA6429 > Thiohalophilaceae > JAADGZ01. The sequence goes on from CAZQVV010000012.1 coordinate 37,627, forward strand.
GTCGGCGTAATGTTCTATGTATTGATGGCGCTACGTGCGCATTTGCGTGAACAGGGCTGGTTTGAAAAAAACAATATCGCTGAGCCCAACCTGGCCCAGTGGCTGGATCTGGTCGCTATGGGTACGGTCGCGGATGTGGTAGCGCTGGATCATAATAACCGGATCCTGATCTCGCAGGGTCTGGCGCGCATGCGCGCCGGTCAACTATGTGCGGGTCTGAAGGCTATGGCGATGGTGGCGGGACGGCCACTGGGAAGTCTTTCCACTAGTGATCTTGGTTTTGCCATCGCGCCGCGCTTCAACGCCGCCGGTCGGCTGGACGATATGAGTCGGGGGATTGAATGCCTGTTAACGACGAATGAGCAAACGGCGCAGGTTTTGGCGCAACAGCTGGATGGGCTAAACCGGGAACGCCGACTCATTGAGGGGGAGATGAAACAGCAGGCGCTGGATCTGCTCGTCAACATGCGTCTGGATGACGACGATAAAACATTGCCTTTGGGCCTCTGTTTGTTCGAGCCCGAATGGCATGAGGGGGTGGTGGGTATTCTGGCCTCCAGAATCAAGGATCGTTTGCACCGCCCGGTGATCGCTTTTGCGCAGACGGCGAATAATCAGATTAAAGGTTCAGCCCGCTCGGTTAAGGGGGTACATATTCGTGACGTACTGGATGCGGTCGCGACGCGCCATCCTGATCTGTTGAGCCGCTTTGGTGGTCATGCCATGGCTGCCGGGCTGAGTTTGATAGAAGAAAACTATTCTCAGTTCGCTGAGGCCTTTGATAAAGAAGTCCGTTGTCATCTTGATGCCGCTTCCCTGCAAGGCTTGATTGAAACGGACGGTGAGTTAGGTCCGGATGAACAGAATATAGAGATGGCAAAATTGCTGGGTATGGCCGGTCCCTGGGGGCAGGGTTTTGAAGAGCCGCTGTTTGATGGAAGATTTCGTTTGCTGCAAAGTCGGATCGTCGGTGAGAAACACCTGAAAATGGTGCTGGCTAAAGAAGACGGTATGGCTATTGATGCGATTGCTTTTAATACCACCGACAGCGATTGGCCGGAAAATGTTGAATGGGTGAGCGCCGCGTATCGCCTGGAGATCAATGAATTCAGAGGTGAACGCAAGCTGCAACTCATGGTTCAGCATCTTGTACCTGAGACTAATGGTGAGAATTTTGTTACACGATGATTAGAACTAAATAAGTGTTTCGAATTCCTGTCCAGTCAAAACCGTTCGTCCTGAGCTTGTCGAAGGACTCAGCACGAACGTAAATCACTAAGAGTGAACAGGAAGACATGGTTGCGAATACTGGAATTAATCAGGAAATCGCATTATTATCTTATTCTAATATAAAAACGAGGGATAAAAATGTCTGTTTTCAAACAAATAGTTTTGCTGCTATCGACCATGACCCTGCTGTTTTACGGGAGCCTGGCCCAGGCTGCCGGGGACCCTGTCAAAGGCAAGGTTAAAGCGGCGGCCTGTGCGGGTTGTCATGGTAAAGATGGTAATAGCCTGGCGCCAAATTTCCCCAAACTGTCCGGCCAATATGCGGATTATATTGTCAAGCAGGTGAATGACTTTTTACACAGGAAACGCAGTGATCCGATTATGAGTGGTATGGCGGCGACGGCCGGCAGTGCAAAGGATCTGGCCGATATTGCGGCCTTTTTTGCCAGTCAGAAAAAAATGAAGGGTACGCCGGTCAAATCAGCAAAGGCAGCGCGGGGAAAAATTCTCTATTTAAAAGGCAATTCTGCACGGGGTATCTATGCCTGTGTCCACTGTCATGGCAAGAACGGCAAGGGTGCGTCAAAGACGAATCCTTTTTTTCCTGTGATTGGCGGTCAGCACAAGGTCTATCTGGTAAAAATACTCAAAGATTTTAAATTAAAAAAACGCACAAATGATCCGGCGGGTATGATGGCGGCGGTGGCCATAAAGATGAATGATGCTGATATTGATGCGGTATCGGAATATCTCTCCGGTCTGTAGTGCGGGTTTTTCCGGCGGGCAAAGCGCTACACGGATGGAGTGGGAGTCGGTATAATCGCCACTTTTATTGGCAGGTGGTCAACAAAATGTTAGAACTCAATCCGATTTTCACGCAAATTAAGGATATACAGACGCGCGTCGATGCGCTCAGGGGGTATCTTTGACTACGACATCAAGCGTGAAAAGCTGGATGAGGTCTGCCGGGAGCTGGAACAACCCTCGGTCTGGGATGACCCCAAACGCGCACAGGACCTGGGGCGGGAACGTGCTCAGTTAGAGCGGGTAGTCAATACTGTCGTCAGACTGGACAAAACGCTGGCGGATGCCCGTGAACTTCTGGAAATGGCCGCCGAGGAGAACGACGAAGAGGCGGTTAAATCCATCAGCGAAGATCTGCAAGGGCAGGAATCTGAGCTGGCGAAGCTGGAATTCCAGCGCATGTTCTCCGGCGAAATGGATGCCAACAACGCCTTTCTCGATATTCAGGCGGGTTCCGGTGGTACCGAAGCGCAAGACTGGGCCAATATGCTGTTGCGTATGTACCTGCGCTGGGGGGAACGGCGTGGATTCAAGACCGAACTTGTCGAAGTGTCTGATGGCGAAGTCGCTGGTATAAAGAGCGCGACCATTCAATACAGCGGTGACTATGCTTATGGCTGGTTGCGTACCGAAACCGGCGTGCATCGGCTGGTGCGAAAATCCCCGTTTGATTCAGGCAATCGCCGCCACACGTCCTTTGCCTCTGTGTTTGTCTCTCCCGAAGTTGACGATAATATTGAAATCGAAATCAACATGGCCGATCTGCGCATTGATACCTATCGCGCCAGCGGCGCCGGTGGTCAGCATGTCAATAAAACAGACTCGGCTATTCGTCTAACCCATATGCCATCGGGCATCGTGGTACAGTGTCAGAGCGGACGTTCGCAGCATCAGAACAAGGACAACGCCATGAAGCAGTTGAAAGCGAAGTTATATGAAATGGAGTTGCAAAAACAGAACGCCGAGAAAATGGCACTGGAAGAAACCAAGTCCGATATTGGTTGGGGCAGTCAGATCCGTTCCTATGTATTAGATCAATCCCGGATTAAGGATCTGCGCACAGGTGTGGAAAGCAGTAATACCCAGGCCGTACTCGATGGCGATATCGACGCCTTCATCGAAGCCAGCCTGAAAGCGGGTTTGCAATAGATTAATCGCAGAGGACGCAAAGATTAAATAAAATTTATCTAAATAAGCGTTCCGAATACCAGTACACTTTAGACACTACCGTTCGTCCTGAGCTTGTCGAAGGAAGCTT